>JBLNGL010000001.1:0-6170 GCA_050264735.1 Ignavibacteria bacterium
ATTGCCTGAGTGCATCGGAAGCTTACCAGGAGTACCAGGATAATGCGGAAAGCATCACCTATCTGAAAGCCCAGTACCGAACCTTATCCATCTCAGATAATTCTGTGGAAGGAACGATATATATTCGAGTACTTGACAGCTCAAGAGATACCATTATTAATTTTACTGAAACAAATTTTGCTCCTGCTGATTATATCTCAAATGCATTTACAATTACTTTAGAACAAAATGAAATTCAGGCTTTCAATACCTATTTGAATTCTCTTTCTGATGATCAAAAATGCTTCAGTGTGCTGATTACCGTAACGGGAATTAATGGGACTCAAACTCTGAACGGCGCCGTTGATGTAGTGTTTGAAGTGGCAACGAAGTTCTAACCTAACTAAATAAAACAGAATAATTTGATCCCTGCAGTTGTAAGACCGCAGGGATTTTTTTTGCGTAATCCCAGTAAACTTTAAAGCTTGAAATTTTTTGATCTAAAGGTTATCTTCTCCCTTAAAATATTTTCCCACCTGAATTAAAGGCAATAATGAAAAAGATCACTTTTTGCTTTTTTTTTACTTTGGGGGCCTTCCCTAATTTTATCATGCCGCAGCAAATAAGCTTTTCCGGTTATGGAGCTGCCGGATACCGGTTCATAAATCAAATAAAAATAATTGAATACAATCAGGAGACCTATTTTAAAGCAAAATTCCAGGCAGATATAGAAATTAATGAAAAGATTGATGCACAGATAGATTTCCGGGGGAACTCTGAAGATCAAAGAGTTGAACTTAGGGAATTTTCAGCCAGATTTTCTTACTTAGATAAAATGCAATTCAAATTCGGAAATATCAAAAAGCCGTTCGGCTCGGAGCAAATTGAAAATAGCGAGAACCTGTATACCATTGAGAGAAGCTATTTAGCAGAATCGGTGGCAGCACTTGGTTACGGCGGAAGAAGCATTGGTCTAACCGCTTACTACAAATATTCGAAAAAAGAGCCCGGCTTTCCTCATTCTTACTATTTGAATGCTTTTAAAGATAATGCCGAACAGACCGGTTTTACCGGGAGATATATTTTCCATTTTGATGATTTTGCTGCTGCAGGAAATTATTGCATGCTTAAAACTAGCGGAAATTTTCCAATTCTCTCTCATGCTTTTTCTGCTGCACTGACGTATGATATTAAAGATTTTGTGACTGAAACAGAATTGTTCTATGTGCAGGATCCCATCGAGGGGATAAGAAGAATAGCTGCCGGGATCCCCGATACAAAAGTATACTCACTCGGTGCGAGGCTCCTTGCGGCTGTCGGATTCGATACGGACGGTGAAGTTATTGAGGAGATTGAACCGCTGATTCACCTGACTTATTTCCAGCCTGATACAAAAATTTCAGATGCACATACATTCCAGGTTTTATTCGGAACAAATTTCTATTTTGATAAGAATGTACGGCTGAGGTTAAACTTCGACGGACTGCTTACAAAAAATCAATACTCCGATGATTACAGCACGCACGATTCTAGATTTACAATTGAAATGCAGGTAAGGTTTTAAAGATGAAAAAATATTTATTAGTACTCCTGTCGTTTTCAATTTTTAATTCATGCGATACTATTGTAGACAATAATCCTGTTAATATTCTTAAGGGGATGGATGTTATGAGAATGACTGCCGAAAAGGAAGATCTAATTAATTTCTTCAATAATAAATTTACAGATTATGGTTTCCCGGTGTTAATTCATTACAAGGATGAAAGAATCAGAGGTTCTGCTGAGGCTTTAGGTGCAGGCTCAAGGTATTTTCCTCAAAAATCTTTTGTAGTAAGAACAGAAGACGGTTTAATTGAGGAGCTTTATGAATTCAATTTAAGCTCGCAGATTTACGACAGGACAATGATGAAAACTGCTTTAGCTTCATATCTTTACAGATCTGCAGGTTTTCCGGTTTTTTATTCCAAAGATATTTTTCTTACAATAAATAATGAAAACTACGGCGTTTATACATTCATAGAAAGAGTCGATGAAGAATTTTTCAGAAAACGTAATATAAGTCTGTTCGAACTGTATAAAGTCCAATTTGATTCAAAATTTACATTTACCAGGCGTAATAGTGTTCAGGAAAATTTCGACAAAGATTTTCCCAATGATGACGGGAATTTCCATTTTTTGGAAGAATTTATAAATACAATTGATCAGGCGGATACCGGCAGAATTTTTGAAGAACTTGGGAAACATTTAGATATAAGGAATTATTTGATGTATCACGCGGTTTCATCGGTAAGAAACGATCCGGATTCTTTTACAAATAATTTTTTTCTTTATAAGTCCTCACCCGATGCTCCGTTTAGAGTTATTCCGTGGGATTTTGATAAGACTATGTTTGGAAACATAGGCCTTTACGGAGACAATGATCTAATCCGCAAACTGCTGTTAAATGATTCCTGCCGCACAATTTATAGGAATAACGTACATTATATTGTTGAAAATTTATTCACGGAATCTGCCTTGTTTCCTATAGTAGATTCGATTTATATTCAAGTAAAAGATTTTTATCCGTTCGGTCCGTATCACAAGGATAATGATCTATATAAGGAGAAGGAAGAATTAAAATCGGGCATAATTCAAAGAAGGGAAGAGCTGCTATTAATGCTAGGTACCAACTAGTTCTGGAGCAAAATCAATGAAAAGCTTTTTTTCTATTATCTTGATAATGCTTCCTGTTTCTTCTGCTTTTCCACAGACGGGGGAATCCAAACTAAACTCAACATTAAATAATTTATATAACGGATTAAAAGAATCTGTTGAGTGGTACGATATTCCCGTAGGGGTAGCTTTCCTTTCTGCTCAATATTCACCGATAATTTTAAATCCCAGACTTAATGTTCAGCAGCTATCATTTGATGATCAGATTCAGTCGGGATTTTCCGGCGCCGAAAGAAATTCTTTCGGCAACGCCGATCCTCAAAAAATTATTGCGGCAATTTTTGGTGCAAGAATGGTTTTTAGTATATCAAGCAGTTTAATATCCGATGAGAATAACGGTCCTGGAAATTTCAAGCATGCTTTTCTTTTTTATAAAGCATATGTATACAGCAGAACGTTAACCGAGTTCGTAAAAAATTTTACAAACCGAAGAAGGCCCAACGGTGCAGACAACCGGAGCTTTTTCAGCGGGCATGCATCGATGACCTTTACTGCTTCTGCATTTTTATACCGCGAAATTGCAGATTATTTGGATGGATTGCCGCTGGCTAATAGGGATCCATTCCTCTGTACAACATTAAAAACGGCTGCATTCACGGGTCTTTATGGATGGGCCGCATATGTCGGTTATTCTAGAATTTATGATAACAAACATTATCTCTCGGATGTTCTTGCCGGTGCATTAGTCGGGACAATCATTGGCAACCTGGTTTATTCAAATTATTTCGGGGATGAAACGGAATTGCTGAATTCAGTTAGTTTAGGAATGATTAATAATCAGCCTTCAATTAATTTCCTTTATTCATTTTGAATCATAATATTTTTCAGTTCAGCTGAATAAGTCGCGTCTTTCATTCAGACCTTTCAAACAATAATTACTGTTTTCCATTTTAACTAATAAAAAAAATTAGGAAAATATATATGCCATTTGCAGAATTTGATGCAAGGCCTCAAGCAGTCATAATTCATGATCCGGTGAAAAACGGCTCATTTAAAGTAATCGAAGAAACTGATAACAGCGGGAGTCTGGAAGAGAAAGTGCTTTTCCGTTCACGCCCAGATACAGATTTGTATTCACGCCAGCATAAAATGTTTGCCGATCTTTTAAGAAGGCATGTAGAAAAAGTTTTTTATCTGGAGGATCTTGCCGGGAATCATAAGACCTATGAAGCCGCAATAAAAAATCCCAATCAGGTATTTACCCGTGATTCATTGATTACAATTCCCTGGATACCGGATGGCTACATCAAAGCTAGAATGGTAAAACCGTTGAGACGTCCCGAGTCAGACACAATGGAAGAAGCGGTAAGAGTACTTGGTTTGAAAGAAATCATAAAAATACCTGAAAACCTCTTTCTTGAAGGAGGCGATGTAATTCCGTTTACACGGAACGGGAAACGTACATTATTAATCGGGCACGGACCCCGCAGCAGTTTTGAAGCAATTGAATTTTTGAGCAGTGCTTTAATTCCTCAATATGCAGATGAAATAATTGCGGTTGAACTGGCCCCCTGGAGAATGAACCTCGACGGCGGTTTTGTACCGGTTGCCGATGATTTAATCGTGGCAGAAACCGGCAGCATTTTAGGATCTACTTTGTTTAATGCTGAGACACAGGAAAAATTCGATATCGTCGGAATGGTTAAAGATATGGGAATCAGAATTATAGATGTCACTAAAGAAGAATCGGTTTACTCTCAAGCCTGCAATTGTATCTGCTTGGGCAGCAGAAAAATAATTTATTATGACCTTTGCAGGAGAGTTTACGAAAAGATGCGTGAGCAAAACATTGAAGTTCATCTTGTGCGGGGATCAGAATTAGTGAAAGGCAGAGGGGGTCCCCGCTGCATGGCCCGCCCGATTTATAAAGAGTTGGATGGAGTAATGGAGTAATGGAATAGTGGAGTAATGGAATGGTGGAGTAATGGAATAGTTTACTTTGGAGCAATGGAAAATGGAGTGTGGATCAGTTGAAAACATAATGATGAAAAAAATTAGATTAGTAAAAAATATTTTTTATTTATTGTTTTCATTATTCCACGATTCTATCAATCTATAATTATACTTTGAGTGATTGAAGAATTTAATCCTGAAATTCTTTATTTTCAAAAATTATAAATTATTCATGCAGCTTTTATGAACGATTGCGCGATTTATGTACACATTCCGTTTTGCGATCATAAATGCATCTACTGCGATTTTTATTCGATAATTACTTCGGATAATATTACTCCATTCCTTCATTGCTTAAAAAAAGAAATAAATTATTATTCGGCATTTCATTCCCGGAATAAATTTTATTCCTCAATTTACTTCGGAGGGGGTACGCCCTCCCTTATGGAGCCCTATTTTATTTATGAAATAATACAATGCATTAAAGAAAGTTATTACCTAACAGAAGATGCGGAAATAACTCTTGAAACAAATCCCGGAACAGTAGATAAAGCGAAGTTAAAAAATTTTTTATCAGCAGGAATTAATAGGTTAAGCATCGGCATTCAGTCGTTCTTTGATGAAGATTTAAAATTTCTAACAAGAATACACGACAAGAAGACTGCGCTCAATACAATCAGATATGCGGATGAAGCCGGGTATGCCAATATCAATATTGATTTGATTTTTAATCTTCCGGGTCAAACCAAAGAAAAATGGCAGTATAATCTGGAAACCGGAACGTCTTTGCCGGTGAAGCACATCTCTGCGTACAGCTTAATTTTAGAGAGAGGAACCATTCTGAATAAAATGGTGCTCGACGGGAAAGTTAAAATCCGGGATCAAGATTATGATGCGGAACTATATGAGCTTACCATGAATTTTCTGGAAAAACAAGGATTTATTCAGTATGAGGTATCAAACTTTGCTAAACCCGGATTTGAATGCAGGCACAATAACGCTTACTGGAGATACAAGGATTATCTGAGCTTCGGACCTTGTGCCCATTCTTTTATGAACGGAAAAAGATGGTGGAATTTTTCCAGTTTAAAAAGATATATATCTGAAATAGAAAAAAATAATCATGCGGTTTCAGGCTGTGAAAATATAGATCAGAAACAAAAGCTTGATGAATATGTGATGCTTGCACTCCGCAGCAAAGGACTGCATGTAGATGATTTCAAAAATAAATTCAGTGAAAATTGGCTGAAACTGAGGAGAAATAATTTTAAAGAATTAGCTGACCGGCATTTACTTGAAATTAATGATTACACCATTCGCCTGACTAAAAGCGGCTACGCACTCTGCGATGAAATACTAAGTAATATTTTATAGCTGATTTTTCTCTCTTATTAAATCAAATATAAAAAGCTTTCTATTTTATAATCGGTATTCCGATGCAAGCATTCGGTTCAATGATCCCTAAAAGATTTGCAATTGTCGGTGCAATATCAACTATATAAACCGGATCATTGACTGTTTTTTTCGGAATATGCCAGCCGAAGAAGATTAACGGAACATGAGTATCATATGAATATTTAGTGCTG
>JBLNGL010000002.1:0-6014 GCA_050264735.1 Ignavibacteria bacterium
TTTCCCCTTATGGGCATCCATTATATGTTTAACTAAAGTTAAACCGAGTCCGGTTCCCTTTGTATTGTGGACCAGCCCTTCACTTACCCGGTAAAATTTTTCAAATATTTTTTTCTGATTCACCTCCGAGATCCCTATTCCTTTATCATCTACTTTAATAAAAACAGAGTTGTCCGCTGTTCCGGTACTAATGTCTATCTCTTTTTTGTCGCCGCTGTATTTTACCGCATTATCGATCAGGTTTATTACGGCTTCAGAAAGTGCTTCGGGATCGGCTTTAATATTGCAATTTATTTCTCCAGGTGAAAAAGAAAACTTAAATCCGTTGTTCTGAAGATGAAACGCATATGAATTAAAAAGCTCCTGGACCAGCTGATTTATGTTTACCATGGATAAATGATAATTTCTTTTACCAGCCTCAATCTTTGAGAAGCTTAGAATTTTATTTACAATTCTGCTTAGCCTTCCTGCTTCTTTGCTGATTATCGAATAATATTCTTTCTTTTTCTCTTCGCTTTTTGCTCTCCCCATTTCGAGTGTTTCTGCAAACATGCTGATCAAAGCAAGCGGCGTCCGAAGCTCATGAGAAACGTTCGAAACAAAATCGGATTTAATCTTAGCCAGTTCCATCTCCTTTTTAATATTTCTGAACACAATAACAACCCCGGCAACTAAAATTAAAATCAATATTGAGATATAGATTCTTCCTGTTTCGGACCTTTCTTTAACCAGGCTTTCGATTGTTTCCCCTCTAATCAATATTCCAAGCTCATAATTTGGAATGATCCAAAGATTTTTTTTCTGCTCAACCTTGGGATTTCTGATATGTTCCGATGCGAAAACAAAACTATCGGAATTAATTTCTGAACAGGTAATTATAAATTTATCCCCGGCTATTTCCTTAATCTTAGTTCCAAGGACATCGCGTACAAATTTCAGCGGATTTATAACGAGTATGCAGATATTTTTTACTTTCCCTGGATCTTCCGATAGAAATAATAAAACTGTACTGCTGTCGGAAGATTCATTCTCTAGCGGCCATATTTTATTATATCCCCCCCTCTTGTAGGTGTATAGCTTCAATAGCTTCTCTTTATTGAGTTTCAGAAGTTTTTTAATTCCTGATAGATAAATTGAATTTTGTTTTCCAGCCGCTTCTGCTGTATCGGCATAAAACTCAAATGTTTTTTTCATATCAATGTCGTCAAAGAAAAAAACAGAATTTATCGTTTTGTTAATATTCAGAAGGCTGTCCATTTTTCTCATAAAATGATCTGGATGTTCGTATTCTTCCGTGAGGATTAAATTTATTTTGCTCTGCCAGTTAGAAACAACATCTTCGGAATATTGATTTACGGAGAATAGAATTGCCTCCAGCTGATTACTATAAATTTCTTCTAATACTTCTTCAGATTCAGACAGCCTGCTGATCTCATAGAGCGAAAAAAACAAAGCAGGCAGCAGAATAACCAGAATTAAAATTAAAGCAATTTTTCTAATGGGATTTTTCATATGTCCAAATTTAATAAATAACAGAAGAAGTTTATTTTAGCAGGTTATGGATCCTGATATTCAGCTTAAAATGAGCCTAAATTGGTATTCTTTTTCCTTATTTTTTTTTACTTTTTCTATTGCCCTCAACTGTTTAGAAGTTTATATTTACTTTGTAAAAATTAAGGAAAATAAAATGCAAAGTATAACCTCAAGATCATATTTAATAAATGCTGCAAGCAGGCTTCAAATTAAGGAAACTGTATTAGTGTTAACTGCCGCCGTTTTAATTCCATTATTAATTCATTTAATACCGGCAATTAATGGTCAGCCTGCAGGAGCTTATCTTCTGCCGATTTTCTATGCACCTCTAATTGCAGTTCTTTTCTTCCGCTTCCATACGGCAATTATAACCGCTGTTTTTTCCCCGATAATTAATTATTTGATTACCAATAATCCTCATTTCCAGGTTGTTCAGCTGATGATGCTTCAATTGGCGGTATTTGTAACCATTCTTTATTTCATTAATAAAATTGAAAAACTTCGTTTACTAAGTGCTCTTGTTAGTTATACTCTTACTATGGCTGCTTTATTTATTATACTTTCTATTGCAACATCACTGCTGCCGGGAAAAGATGCCTTCGGTTTTATCGTTGATTCAATCTCAACAGGAATTCCAGGGATTATTATTATTGCTGCAATAAACATTACAGCCGTAAAATTTTTTCAAAAGAATAACTAAAAACGAAATTATTTTTAAACTATAGCAAGGAAATGTCATTTCGAATTGTATCGGGATGACATTTTTTATTGAAAATGGAAAGCTTATCATTCAAAACAATTTGTCAGAGGCTGGAATCCCTGAATCTGCCTAAGTTTGATCTTATAGTGGGTATCGCAGAGGGAGGAATTGTACCTGCTAGTCTTGCTGCATACAAAGCCGGCTGCGACATTGAAATTATAAAAATTAATTATCGCGACATTAACAACTCTCCGTCATTCGATAAGCCCAAGCTGCTCTCAAAAATTTCGGAGTTTCATCAGAAAAAAAATATTTTAATTGTTGATGATGTTTCGGTATCAGGCAAAACGCTTGATTTCGCCAAATCTTTTTTCCGGGGCAATGAGATAAAAACATTGGTATTTAAAGGGAAAGGAGATTTTGTTTTGTTTCCTGAAATAAAGGAATGTGTTAACTGGCCCTGGAAGATGGAATTTTGATGTGAGAAAAAATGCTGAAGATTTCCGGTTCAGCCAGCTGATTTTTTATTATCAGGCTCCGCCAGCATGCAAACATACTTCTTATTAAACTTACGCAGAGGCCTGTCGAATTTTTCATTATCTTTATCCGGAAGTATAAAATGGACTTCCTTAAATACATTCAATATGTTCAATGAATTTTTAAGGATCCTGAGAAATTTTCCTTCGCATTGAATTTTCCGGCCTGAATACTGATTTAGAAGAGCCCTGGTTATCTGGTATTCATCATTCAAATAAATATAGGTACGGTCATTTATCCACGCCTGGAATATTTTCTCGCCGTGTTTATTAATCAGCACTATTTCGGAATAATCCACCCCGTCAGTGCAGGTTAAGGTCACATCATTTAAAAGCAGAGAGTCGGGAATGAATTCCAGAGAATCTTTATTCTGAGCACTCGGCTCAGTAATAAGAACAAATACAAAAAAACCGCCCCACATTAGCCGCTTCAATTTTTACCTCCGTTACTAAATATTTTTCATCCTTTTGCCAATATGGAATCCACAACAAAAGATTTGCCAAACAGATTATACATCGGCAAGAATACACTTTGGCGAAATATTTAAACAACTTTTTCTAAAAGGGAAGCACTTAATGTAGAAAATACCTTGAGACCGGTAATCCCTTACCCCTAAATATCAATACCTAATTAACTTACCGGTTCAGCCCGTAAATTCTAAAACCCTTATACAGTCGTTTCTAAAACAATAAAATCAATTTTTCACTAAAAAAATGTTTTTAATGAAATAATTAAAGGTATTAATAGATGCCTGACGCCATAAAAATGAAAAAATTTAATATCTGAATCTTAAATTTTTTTTAGAATTGAGATTGAAAATGGAAGCTCTCTTTGATTATGTGCATGATAAAAATAAACAAATAATCAGGAAATTGGCGTCTGCTGATAAAATATAATCTGCCAGGATCCATTGATGTTTGAATAAATGGTAGTTATTAAAAAATTCATAGATGATCTCTCCTCCCCTGATCTTTTGAAGGCAGCTTTATAGGTTACCACTCCATTCCCGCTGTTTAGTATAAAAACCTGTGTGTCATCGGTCTGAGGTCTAATAGAGATGGGTCCCCCAAGGAGAGTTTTCTTATAAAACCTTCCTTATTAAAAATACCGGATTGAATTATATTTATTGAGTTTTCCGCAAGATATGTCCTGTAAAAATCCTCATCTTTTCTTCTAGATGCATCCAGAGCTTTATCCTTTAATGAAAGAAGAAGTGAGCCGATTTCCTCCATTTATTTCTCCCAATATTATAGTCGTTAGAAGTACAGAATTATAAGAGTATTCGTGATTTATCAAAATCACTCTGAATTGATTCTCCTCAGTTCACGCACATTAAACATTGTAGGAAGATGATTATTTTGTCTGCACCAATGTTTTTTGCATCCGCTGTAATCGAGCAGTACACATTGGGCAGGCACATCATAACGTTTTAATTCCCATCCTCCCTCAACAAGAGTAGTTACGCAAGCTGAAGCAATTACACCGCGTTTTGGCCTGCCTTCATGGGGTGACCATAGTGAAAGATCCGAGGCATGCGGAATAATATAAACTTCGAAATTATGCTTCTTTCCCATTTCCCGGAGATGGTTTACCCGGCATTCAGGAAGGCAGCCTCTGCAAATTAATCCTTCTTTAACCTTAACTGCTTCACATTCTTCTTCGGATTTACCGCGCATGCATCCGGGAACAAGCACGACCCTTTCTTTAGTTTCCAGAAAATCAGCTTTAAATGCCCGGTTCATTAGTTCAGCGCCAACCATGTTAAGATGATATTCCAGCCTGGTACGGGAACATTGAATTCTGTCCTCCCTCCAGCGGTAGCTTTCATCTGCATTCTCAAGAAAATTCTGTACATCCTCGGTATACTTTCCAAGCGTTTCAGCGGAGCTAACATCAAACCATTTTGTAAATTCTTCTATTGCAGCAAAAATCCCGAATAATTCATCCGGCTTTCTAGTTCCCCAGAAAGCGCGCCATCTAATAAAACGCAAAGCTTGTTCTCTGAATTCTCCGGTTGCCTCAAACCATTTACAAACATGGTCAATCTGCTCAAGCGAAGGAACAAGTACTTTCGCTTCTACAGAACTTTTTGGCAGAAGAAATAATGTTGTGAGAATCCCTTTTGAGAAATCAATAAAAGGTTTAATGTGCCGGTGTTTCTTTCTCCACTCAGCCATTCGAGCCATTGTAATAAATGGCGCAACTTTTACCGATAAAGCCAGGTGAGCATAAGAACGCCAGAGAATGCCGAAGCTGAGAAGCTCTAGAATGTATTCTTCAGTCTCCCTGATATTTTCTAAATTATAAGTTCTTAAATAATCTTTAAATTCTTGGATTAATGGTAAGAGCGATCCGGAAGCTTTTTGAAGCACGGTATCTGTAAAACTACGGACATCACTGTAGTACTCCTCTGAGTTGGTACGTTCAGGCTTTAATGAATATGTAACGGTATTCATAAGTAAATTAGATTTTATCCAAATAGCTTGTATGTATAATTTTTCAGGCTTCCCCTGTCGGATAAATGCAGAATTATGAAGGTAAATCCGGCAGTCGCTTTATTCAAACTTAATTTTTTTGATTAAAAGAGGCAAGAGGAAAAGTAAGATGGAAGATGAAAGATGGTAAATGGAAGATGGAGAAGTAAGAGATTTCTGTAGTATCAATTCTCTAAATAAAAAAATTATCTGCTTTTTAAAATTTGACATCAAATAAATTAAATATTAGTTTTGACGAAGTTTTATAAGTTAAGACTTCAAACACCGGGCAAAAAAATTTTCAGCAGGTTTTATTTAATATGAATTATACCTTTTCTTTGCTGTTCATAAAGAAATCGGTAAAGCCTAAGGTTATTCCGGAAGGCTGAGGTGCGGTGGGAGGTAATTTTTAATTTAACCGGCTTCAGAAAATAAAAGCCGGTTTTTTTTTGTAATTTATTAGGGAGGCGCAATGTTCCAGGGTGCTGCTACAGCTTTAATTACTCCTTTTGATGATGACTTAAACGTGGATTATTCCGCTTGGAAAAAATTTCTGAGATTCCAGATTGAAAACGGAATAAATGCATTGATTGTCCTGGGTACTACGGGAGAAGCTGCAACAATTAATGAGGATGAAAGAAAAAAGCTGACTGAAATTGCAGTTGAAACCGCGGATAAAAAAATTCCGGTGATTGTCGGAACCGGAACGAATGATACGAAAAAGGTTGTTTCATTAAACAAGCTGGCTGAGGAATGCAAAGCAGATGGAG
>JBLNGL010000003.1:0-9812 GCA_050264735.1 Ignavibacteria bacterium
GATAATAATTATATTATAAAAGCGGAATTTCAGAGAGTAAATGACACCGGAGAACCTTTCGGGGGAACTAAACCTGAAGTCCTGGATGTAGATCTTTCCAATCATTCTGTTCAGAAGGAGATTGTGCAGAACGCAAAAGGGAAAAAATCGGGCGATAAATTTTCTTTCTCCTTTACTGATGAAAGAACAATAAAAAATAAAGAGGGTAATGAGGAAAAAATAAACGAAACAATTAAATATAATGTTCAGGTTAAAGAGATAAAGAAAATAGTTCTGCCTGAATTAAATGAGGAATTAATAAAAAAAGTTACTAAAGATAAAGTATCCGATGTTACAGCCTTCAAAGAAGCGGTTAGAAAAGATATACAAAATTATTACAATCAAAGAGTGGAAGAAATTACACGCCAGAAGCTGATAGATTCAATAGTAAAAAATAATGATTTCGTTCCCCCTCACTCCCTTGTACATAATGTTTTAGACGACATGATAAAAAATGAAGAAGAGAATTCCAAAAAATACGGGGTAAAGAATTTTAACAGGAACGAGGCGCGGAAAAGTCTGCATGAAGCAGCCGAATATCAGGTAAAATGGTATATAATAAAAAACAGCATCCAGAGAAAAGAAAACATTGCCGCCTCCGATGAAGATCTTATGAAAATGGCCGAGAAGGATACGAAAGAAACCGGCATACCGGTCGAAAAGCTGATGAATTATTATAAATCTTCCAATTACGGGGAAAGGTTTACCGACAAAAAATTGTTCGAATTCTTAAAAGAAAAAAACTTAATAAAAAAAACAGCCCCAACAGAAACTACAAAAACAGAAAGTAAGGTTGATGATGAACAAAAAATATGAAATATACAATCAATTGGTGCCGTATGTAATTGAACAGACCGGCAGAGGTGAAAGGGGAATGGACATCTACTCCAGGCTTCTGAGGGAGCGGATTATTTTTATAGGAACTGCAATAGACGATCACATTGCCAGCTTAACTATTGCACAGCTTATTTTTTTGGAAGCCGAAGATTCGGATAAGGATATTAATTTATATATCAATTCTCCGGGCGGCAGCGTTACAGCCGGACTCGCAATTTACGACACAATGAAATACATAAAACCTGATGTTGCGACTATCTGCGTCGGAATGGCTGCAAGCATGGCTGCAATCCTTCTCGCCGGAGGTGCCGGCGGAAAAAGGACTTCTCTCCCCCATGCAAAAATTCTGATCCATCAGCCATGGGTGGGCGGACTTCAGGGACAAACTTCGGACATCGAAATACATGCAAGAGAAATGATTAAAACCAGAGATACCCTGTACAAAATTCTTTCGGACCATACAGGGAAACCTATAGAACAAATTACAAAGGACTGCGACAGGGATTATTTTCTCACCGCCGATGAGGCAAAAGACTACAGACTAATTGATAACGTACTTGAGAAACGAATCCCGGCAAAATAATTTTTAAATTTTTAATCCGGTAAAATGATCTACAATTTTACCGGCTTTAATAAGCGGGAATAAAATTTTATCTAGAATGAACCGGACTTTTGTAATTCTCTTCTGTGCTATAAATACTTTTTTATTCCCCCAGAAATTAACCGAGGAACTTCAGAAATATCTTATCCATTACCGGATAAACAAGAATATCCCCTCAATCTCCGCCGGCATTAGTGTAAAAGGAAAAATTTTTTGGCTGGGTGCAAGCGGGTATTCCGACATAGAAAATTCGGTACCGGCAAATACCGGTACGATCTACAGAGTTGCATCAATTTCAAAATCTATTACCGCAGTAGCCGTAATGCAGTTGATGGAACAGGGAAAATTAGCGCTCGATGAAAATGTTGATAAATATATCCCTTATTTCCCTCCTAAGAAATGGAAATTTACAATCCGTCAGCTGCTTAATCATACTTCCGGCATAAGAGACTACCGGAGCGGGGAATTCAACAGCAAGGATTTTTACCCATCGGTTAGGGAAGCAATTAACCTGCTAAAGAAAGATTCCCTTCAGTTTAAACCCGGCACAAAATATTTGTATACGACTTTAGGCTACAATCTTCTGGCTGCCGTAGTCGAACAGATATCGGGAATGACTTTCAGAAGTTATTTGAAAAAATTTATTTTCGAACCGCTCGAAATGAGCTCGACAGATATTGAATATCAGAGAGAAATTGTACATAACCGCGCCAGGGGATATACAAAAAATGTTTATAGAATGCTTGAAAATGCTCCTCTTGCGGATTTAAGCGTAAAACCCGCCGGAGGAGGAATGTTCTCAACCGCTGAAGACCTTTTAAAATTTGCAGACGGGCTGCTCTTCGGGAAATTAATAAAAAATCCATCACTGGAATTAATGCTTAAACCAACCGTAATAAATAAAGATACTTTTTTCTACGGATTTGGTTTTCAAATAAGGAAAGATGATAAAGCCCGTTTTTATTTCGGTCATCCGGGAACCGGAACCGGCTTTAGAGCCGAACTTGTTATTTATCCTGAAGATTCTTTAGCTGCAGTATACCTCGTGAACGTAAGAGATAGAAATACGGATAATCCTTCTCTCATTTTATCTTCAATCTTTTTAGATAAAAACTATCAAGTACCGAAAAAATCTCTTGCAGATGCCCTGGTGAATATAGTAATCCGGAAGGATATTGATTCGGCAATGAATGCTGCCAAAATACTGATTGCCGATTCCGGATCAGTGTACGATACCTCAAAATCCGAACTCTTGCTCTTCGGATATGATTTAATTGAAATGAATAAAATTCCTGAGGCAATAATTTTTTTCAAGTCGCTTGCTGCTCAATATCCGAATCTTTCAAAAGCTTTTGTAGGGCTTGCAGATGCATACTACAAAGACAACAACAAAGGATTAGCACAAAGAAATTACAGAACAGCTGTAAGGCTCGACCCCTTAGATGTATATGCAGCTAATATGATAAGGAAGCTTCAGGGGTATACGCGTACAAGATAAAGATGGAAAATGGAAGATGGAAAATGGAAAATGTAAACTACCCTCCGCTCTTTGCTCTCTACCTCCCTTTATTTTGCCTCACACATCCTGGAATTACTAATTTTTATATTCTCATGAACTGTTAACTAAAGTTGAAACAAAATTTGACTCTGAAAGTAAAATTCCCAGGTTGTGAAGTTCATTTAAAAATTTAACCCTTGTTTTGAAAAAGTTATACTATTGATTGGAAAAGGACTAACACAGATTTTAAGCAGGTAAATATATGATAGGAATCAGGTTCAGTGAATATGTTCCCCAGGATGGAAATGCTTTCGAAAATTTACTAAAGTTATTTCTTCAGCTGCTCACAATGACATCCGGAGATGTTGCTGAAGCATTGAACTGGCTTACCCAGCTTGATAAAAAATACGGGTTAACAAATGATGAATACGGGATGGGAAATTTCATCCAGGATTTAAAGGATAAAAATTATATCGAAGAAGAAGAACCTGGAAGTGCATATAATATTACCGCAAAAACAGAGCAGTCTATACGGCGGCAGTCGTTGGAAGAGATATTCGGAAAATTAAAGAAATCAGGAAGAGGAAATCACCGCACTCCTTATACCGGTCCGGGCGATGAACCTACCTCGGATAGGCGTGAATACTACTTCGGCGATACGATGGAGCAGATTGATATGACTCATTCAATTAAGAATGCTCAGATCAATCACGGGATTGATGAATTCAAGCTTACGGAAAATGATCTGGAAGTGGAGGAGAGAGATTTTAAATCTATTACTTCCACGGTTTTAATGATCGACATCTCCCACTCCATGATTCTATACGGGGAAGACCGGATTACGCCGGCTAAAAAAGTGGCAATGGCTTTATCGGAATTAATTACTACAAAATATCCCAAAGATACTCTCGACATAATTGTTTTCGGCAATGATGCCTGGCCGATTGAAATTAAAGATCTTCCTTACCTGCAGGTTGGTCCTTATCATACCAATACCGTTGCCGGACTCCAGCTTGCAATGGATATACTGCGGAGGAGAAAAACTCATAACAAGCAGATCTTTATGGTTACCGACGGAAAACCAACCTGCCTGAAAGAGGGGGCAAAATATTATAAAAACAGCTTCGGCTTGGACCGGAAAATTGTAAACAAAACCTTGGATCAGGCTGCAAAATGCAGAAGGCTCAATATTGCGGTAACAACTTTTATGATTGCACGCGATCCTTACCTTCAGCAGTTCGTAAGAGAATTCACGAAAACCAATAACGGCAGAGCATTTTACAGCAGCTTAAGCGGGCTGGGTGATTATATATTTGAAGATTATATAAGGAATAGAAGAAAAAGATTAAAATAATTTTTGATCAAGGCAGAAGATTCAGCCGAATTTCAGCATGAATAAAAACTATTAAAGGAATTCTATGAAGTTAAATTCAATCACAACATTAGGACAGTTAAAAGCTACCAAGTATAAACCGCAGTCTATTAAAGATGAAATGAGAAAGAATCTAATCTCTTTTCTAAGGAGGGAAGAAAATTCTTTTAAAGGAATTTTAGGTTATGATGAAACAGTTATACCGGATATTCAAACTGCTATTCTTTCAAGGCATAACATTATCCTGCTTGGTTTAAGAGGACAGGCAAAAACAAGAATTGCGAGATTATTCATTAATCTCCTTGATGAATATATCCCGGTAATTGCCGGAACCGAGCTAAATGATGATCCCCTGGCTCCGCTTTCCCGAATCGCTAAAGATATCATCGCGGAACAGGGAGACGATACAAAGATAGAATGGCTGCACAGGTCTGAAAGATACACCGAAAAACTTGCAACTCCGGATGTAACCGTAGCCGATTTAATCGGTGATGTTGATCCGATAAAGGCTGCTGCACTGAAGCTCCCATATTCCGACGAAAGAGTAATTCACTTCGGTTTAATTCCCCGCTCGCACCGCTCAATATTTGTAATTAATGAACTGCCGGACCTTCAGGCAAGAATCCAGGTTGCTCTTTTCAATATTCTACAGGAAAACGATATTCAAATCAGGGGATTCAAAGTGCGTCTTCCTTTGGATATTCAATTTATATTCACTGCCAACCCTGAAGATTATACCAACCGCGGCGCAATAGTTACTCCTTTAAAAGACAGGATTGACAGCCAGATTTTAACTCATTACCCGAAAACAACCGAAATTTCGAAGCAGATAACCCTGCAGGAATCAACCCTTGCAGCAGAACAAAAATGCACTGTTAAAATTCATGCCCTCCTGGAAAATTTAATTGAACAGGTTGCATTCGAAGCCCGGCAGAGTGAATATGTTGATGCAAAGAGCGGCGTATCGGCACGTTTGACTATTTCTTCGTACGAGAACTTAATCAGCACAGCCGAACGACGAATGATTCTTAACAATGAATCAAATACAAATGCAAGGATCTCCGATCTTTACGGAATTATTCCTTCAATCACCGGGAAAATTGAATTGGTTTATGAAGGAGAGCAGGAAGGTCCCTCAAAAGTTGCTCATATTTTAATAAGCAAAGCTATCAGAACAATATTCCAGAATTATTTCCCTACGCCTGATTCGCTGAAAAAAGCCCAGAATAATAATACATACCAGACAGTTGTCAACTGGTTCAGCAAAGGAAATCTGGTGGATATACTTCATTCCCTCTCCAACGCCGAGTATGAAAAAGTTCTTAGCGGAGTTCCGAGCCTTCGTGATCTGGTAAAAAAATATTTTCCGAATGAGGATAACGGAACACAGATTCTGTATATGGAGTTTCTGCTCCATGGATTAGCGGAGTACTCGCTGCTGAGCAAGTTCAGGCTTGAATACGGGATCCAATTTAAAGATATGCTGAGCTCTATGTTTACAATGTCCGAAGAAGACGAAGATCTGGATTCGGATCCTGATTTATATAAATAATATTCCTATCTTTTGTCCATCTAATTCCGTTTCTTTATATTTTACGCCGATATTTTATCGGCTTTTTTTTAAAAAATGGATCACAAAATATTAGAAGAAATACACTGCTGCGTGTGCGGCAACAGAGATGTCAATCAGTTCTCGCTCAAATTTAAAAAAGACAGTTTTATTGTTGTTGAATGTTTGAATTGCTCCTTCCTATTCATTCCACAGTACTTCAGCAAAAAAATATCTTATGAAGATTACAAGGGGGAGGAAGTGCTGGAGCAGGTAAAGCAGGGAAATAACTGGCTGAAAATGCAGAGGCATCTTTTAAGATTTAAATTTGTAAAAAGATATAAACCCTCAGGAGATCTTTTTGATTTAGGCACCGGCTGGGGGCATTTTTTGGCTGCCGGGAAAGAACTTGGATACAAAGTACACGGGATTGAAGTATCCGGAATGCCGTGCAAGTATGCCAGGGAAGAATTAAATCTGCCGGTAGAGAATATTAATTTTTTTAAGATGGAGCTGAAGAAAAACTCTTACGATTTAATTACAATGTGGGATGTACTCGAGCATATACCGGACGCAGATGAAGTTATAAGGAGATGCAATATTATGCTGAAGGATAATGGTTATGTTATTCTCCAGGTTCCCGAAATTGACAGCACCATTGCAAAGCTTCTGAAAGAAAAATGGAATATGATTAGTCCGGGGCATGTAAATTTATTCTCGAAAAAAACAATAAAAAAATTATTTGAAGACCGCGGGTTTAAAGTAAAAAAAATTAAATCCTCATTTGAATTCAAATTATTCCTGATGTACGTTTTAGGTAAGAAGAGAAAATCGGAAGCGGCTAAGCAGGAATATTTCAATAAAACAACCGAAAAACCGGTTTGGATGTTAAAATCGATGGTAATTGTCCACAATTTAATTTATAATCTCATGTCATTCCTCAATATCGGCGATGAAATGATGGTTGCGGCAAAAAAGGTAAAACCAATCGAATAATGAAAGTAAAAGATGTAAAAATCGACTGCAGATTTCTCCGGGGAGACATCCCGTGCAAACCGAACAAGCTCTATGGCGTTCATTGTGTTGATGAAAACGGTAAAGACTGCATATACTACGATCAAACCAAAGAAAAAATTCTTATTATTAAGCTTGCAGCCATCGGTGATGTTATAAGAACCACTCCTCTGCTGGAACGGCTTAAAAAAGATTTTCCGCAGGCAAAAATATACTGGCTTACAAAAACTCCGTCGATTGTTCCCGATTCCGCGGACACAATTTTGGAGTTCACTCCGGAAGCGGCTGCTTTTCTTCAATCGGTCGAATTTGATTATGTTTTTAATCTTGATAAAGATAAAGAAGCCTGCGGCCTCACAAATATTCTGCATGCTGAAAATAAAAAAGGATATATAATTAAAGACGGAGTCCCCTTCCCTTCTGATAAAAATGCGGAGCATAAATATCTAACCGGCTTGTTTGATGATATAAGTAAAAAGAATACAAAAAATTACCTGGAAGAAATTTTTGAAGTCTGCGGATTTAAATATTCCGGAGAAAAATATATTTTATCTTCTTTCGGCAGATACAGCAGTTCATGGAATTTTGATAAATCAAAAAAAATAATCGGATTGAATACGGGCTGCGGCGGCAGATGGGTTTCAAGGCTCTGGGCAGATGAACGATGGATTGGACTCGCAAAATCTCTATTAGCTAAAAATTATGAAGTTGTTTTTTTAGGCGGTGCCCAGGAAGATGAAAAAAATAAAAAATTCGCGGAACATACCGGCGGAAAATATCCTGGGCATTTTCACCTGGAAAAATTTATTAACCTCGTTAATCAGTGCGACCTTGTTGTAACTGGTGTTACGATGGCTATGCATATTACAATCGGGCTCAGCAAAAAAATTGTTCTGTTCAATAACATTTTTAATAAAAATGAGTTTGAACTTTTTAACCTCGGTGAAATTATTGAACCTTCAAGGGAATGTAAATGCTTCTACAGTACTGTCTGCATAAATCCTGATTATAAGTGCATGGAATATATCGAAGTCGAGAGGGTTTTAAATTCAATTGACCGGCTTCTGGCGGAATGAAAATCACTATTCTTTCAACTGCATATCCTCTCAGAGGGGGAATCTCGCATTTTAACGGATTGCTGTACAAAGAATTAATCAAAAAAAATGAAGTTAACGTAATTACATTCAGCAGACAGTACCCTTCCGTTTTGTTTCCCGGTAAATCTCAAACAGAAGAAGAAAATGAAATTGAAAAAATTCCTTCCGAACAATCGGTGGATTCAATAAATCCTTTTAACTGGTTTAAAATCGGAAACAGAATTAAAAAAGATAAGCCTGATCTTTTAATCTTTAAATACTGGATGCCTTTTTTTGCCCCCTGTTTCGGCACAATTTCAAAAATTGTTAAGAAGAATAGAAAAACCCAAATTCTTGTAATCTGCGATAACGTAATCTCTCATGAAAGAAAGCCGGCAGAAATTACCCTTACAAAATATTTTTTCAGCAGTGCAGATTATTTTGTTCTCCTTTCGCAAAAAGTAAAAAATGATCTATTGCAGATAAAATCTGAAGCTAAGTACAGAGTTTTACCTCATCCGATTTATTCCAATTTCGGTTATCCCGTTTCAAAAGCAGAAGCTAAGAAAAAGCTGAATTTAGCTGATGAAAAACTTATTCTTTTTTTCGGATTTATTAGGGATTATAAAGGACTTGACATCCTTCTGAATGCAATGCCTGAATTAAAAGAAAAGATTAATTTAAAGCTGGCAGTCGCCGGGGAATTTTATACAAATAAAGAAAAATATCTCAGCTTAATTTCCAGGCTGAATTTGAAAGATCATGTATATCTTTATACTGATTTCATTCCGACTTCCGAAGTAAAATATTATTTCTCAGCCTGCGATGCGGTAGTGCTTCCTTACAAAGATGCGACGCAAAGCGGAATTGTACAGATTGCAATGAATTTTAAAAAGCCTGTGATTGCTACGAATGTCGGAGGAATAAGCGAAGTTGTTTTGGACGGTAAAACAGGATTTATTGTAGAGAAAGAAAATTCTTCTGCATTAGCGGATGCAGTAATCAGATTTTATTCTGAGAAAAGAGAATCGGAATTTATAATGAATATTGAAGCCGAGGCAAAAAAATATTCATGGGAGAAGTTTGCGGAGGGGCTTATCGAATTAGCCTCCGGAAACCGGCAGGACATGGTAAATGGAAAATGAATAAAATGGAGTCATCAGTCCGCAGTCTCCAGCCTGCAGCACACAATGAATAACTATAACTGGCTATAAATGACAATGAATGACTATAAATGACTACCGAATGACCATTGACTATTGACCGGGATTAATTCTTTAGTTCTTAAATTCTGCACAAAATAGAAAAGTTATTCGTTAATAGTTCATCGTTAATCGTGTTTCTCCGATTAACTATTAACGTTTAACGATTAACATATGAACTATTTTGGTTCTGTCTCTCCCAGTTTAAGATTAAGATAGTAACATAATCCACTCCGCAGATCAGCTTGCCCAGTAAATTACTCCCAGCTCAAACGGATTTATTAGCAATTCATGCTTTGGAAGTATTCTGATTGTAAATCCCTGCTGACCGGTGTACACCGGTTTTATACAACCTGAGTATCTATAATTGCCGGATTTACCGGATTTCGCTTCCACATCCATTTTTACGCTTTCATTTTTATGCAGGTGGTTCGAGGTTTCCATAGGCCCGTAAAATATTTCCACCTGGACATCTTCAGGGGTCAGATTTCCCAAATCTATTTCTGCTTTAACCGGAAATTCCTCTCCGACAAAAATTTGTTTAGAATTTCCATCGGTGTCAACTTTTACAATCTTCAATTGGCCCCAGCTATTAATTACATTTTCTTTCCAGGCTGCAAGTTC
>JBLNGL010000004.1:0-7318 GCA_050264735.1 Ignavibacteria bacterium
ATTTTAAAATTTTTCCCGGCAGTGAAGTAGCTTCGATCTTGCATAAAGGTCCTCATGAAGGGTTAACAGGTGCATATGATTATTTATATAAATGGATCGAAGAGAATAATTATAAAGTGAATGGTCCTGCAATAGTTTGTTATTTAAAGAGTGGATGGATTGAAAAAAATCCTGATGAGTGGATAACCGAAATTAGAATTCCTATAAAGGAAAAAGAATTGGGAGTAAAATGAAAACAATTTTATTTATCATACTTATCTCCGTTCAGGCATTTGCTCAAGAGATTTTATCCTACAATTTAGACGTAAAGATTAATGTTAAAGAAAAAACAATACTGGTTAAAGGATTTATAGATATCGACTTTAAAGACAAAGACAGTGTTACATTTATACTTTGGAAAAATTCTTCGATTTATGAGATCAACAGCTCAAATGCAGAAATAAAATACGAATTTGACACTGCTTCAGCTTCTCCCATGTACATGCCAAATGGAAAAAACCTTGTGCTAAGTAAAACGTCTGAAAGCAACAGCAAGCAATCCATTTTGTTCGGATACAAAATTGATGCAGGCCAAATAAAAGGATGGGCGAAATCTTTTACAGAGGATTGGATAGAACTGAATTTATATTCTGCATGGTTTCCCGTTTACTGGGGCGATTTCACCGCAAAAATACTAGTTCACATCGATGAAGGTTATGGTGTAACGGGAGCCGGAGTTGTATCTAAGAAAGAAGACCATTGGGAATTATTGAAGCCCTGGAGAAGCTATGACAATGTAGTAATCGCTGCAAAAAATCTCAAATCAAAAACACTTCAGGAGAATTCGGTTTATATTCAAACCGATTACAGCAGTACCGGCTTCTCTGATTCGGATGCGGATTCCGTTGTTACTGAATGCAAATATGTCATGAACATGTTTCAAAATCTTTTTGGCAAAACAGACAGCACTTATTTAAAATTTATTATCGCACCTTTTGAACAAGGAGGAGGATATTCACGTAAAAATTATGTCCGAATGGGGACTAAAGATTTTAACTTATATACAAGGGGAGGAATTGCACACGAGATAGCTCACTTCTGGTGGCATAATGCTGATGCCACAACATGGGAAGATTGGCTGAACGAAGCTTTTGCAGAATATAGTATGCTGTTGTATGTCCGTGAAAGATTGGGATTAGAAGAGTTTCAAAAAATAGTGAATGAATATAAAAACAGAACAGGAAATTTATCCCCTGTTTGGGGTATAGATAGAAATGCAAATGATGCATATTCTGTTTTGTATGAAAAAGGATCATTAATACTCTGCGAAATGGAAGAGATGATAGGTAAAACAGTATTTTTAAATTTTCTTAAAGAAGTATCCGCCGGCAGGATTGCAAAAACTGAGGACCTATTGAATTTAATGGAAAAAATATTAACTAAAGAAATCCGGCTTGAGTTGGAAAATAAACTTAAATCTTAGGGTCGAAATATGAATTTTAAGAAAATAATTAAAATTACGTTCATATCGTTTGTTATTGTTTTAATCCTGGCTGCATCTGTTTTTTATTTCAGTTCCCGTGAACTGTTTAATTGTTTAACCATCGGGGAGTCATATGAATTTATAGAGCGGGGGAGCAATATTTATATCAGCAAGGATACGCCGAAAAAACTGCAGGATTCAATTATCTTTATTCTAAAAGAAACAGATAAAAGAGTCTGCGCCTTTTTGAACACAGACAAACTGACCAAAAACCCGGTAAGGATTTTTTGTTATTCTAATTCTCTTTTGTCCGATTACGGCGGGAGCAATTTAATTTTAACTTATAAAACTCCTATAAATTCTTTTATTGTCTTTTCTAAGGACCGCATCGATCCGGATATGCTCAGCCATGAATTATTGCATGCGGAATTTTGTTCAAGAACAGGATACTTTAAAAATAAAAATATCCCCGTATGGTTCGATGAAGGTCTGGCAATGCTTGTTGATTACAGGAAAGAATATTCCGAAGAAAAATACTCTGAGCTGAAAGATTCAGTGGAGACGAAAATAAAGCTTTCGGAATTAGCCGCACCCGAAAAGTTCTACTCGGGCAATCATTATGTTCATTTTCTTGCCGCCAGGCATGAAGTTTATTCCTGGTACAATCATGTAAAAATAGAGGGCCTTAAGGATCTTATTAACCGGACCGCGAATGGAGAAAATTTCTATTTGGTTTATCGGGAATTAGCCGATAAATACAGTCGATAAAAAAATAGTCTGTATTTGGAAAAGCTGATGGTATTTTTCCCCTGCTAAGTTATAGGCAATCCTGGTTTTTTGATTAATCCGATCTAATGAATCTATTTCCACCTTGATGAGTTTTCAACTTACTTCAGCAAAGCTTCAATTCTCTGCGATGCCGGATATGGCTTTGCAGTAAGAGATACGGAGTAGATGATCATACGCTTGGATTTCCCGCTTCATATGAATTGATTCCTTCAGGCAAGAGTTTTATTAAGACTTGCATTATTAACAACAATTGATCCTTTATAAATTCAGAAGTATTTTGAAGAACATTTATTAAAATTTATGGGGTGCAGCTATGTTATGGATTGAGCTTCTCATCCTTTTCGCTTGCATCGTTATCGGCGCAAGACTAGGTGGAATCGGTTTGGGAACAATGGGTGGAGTTGGATTGTTGATTTTAGTTTTTCTTTTTGGATTACCACCCGGCTCACCTCCCGGAATTGTTCTTGGAATGATTATCGCGGTTATTACAGCACTTGCCTCAATGCAGTCTGCCGGCGGGCTTGATTATCTTATTACATTTGCTGCAAAAGTGATGAGAAAAAAACCTCAGTACATAACTTTTGTTGCACCATTCGTCACTTTTATACTGATAATGGCAGGCGGAACACAGCATGTTATTTATGCATTGCTTCCGGTAATTTCTGAGGTTTCAACCAAGGCTGGTGTTCGTCCGGAAAGAGCATTATCAATAAGTGTTACCGCGTCAATGTATGGATTGATTTCATCACCTATTAGTGCTGCAACAGTTGCATTACTAGCTGCACTGGCTTCATACAATGTGAATCTTCTCCAAATAATGATGGTGATAATCCCTGCTTCAATTTTAGGTTTAGTCGTTGGAACTCTATCAGTTGCTTGGAAAGGTAAAGAACTTAAAGATGATCCTGAATACCAGGAAAGATTAAAATCCGGTAAGATCCAGGAAACTGCTGCAGCAGCTGAAATGGCAAAAGAAAAATTAGGTAATGCCCGAAACTCATTACTCATTTTTTTGTTTGCTATTGTCATAGTTGTATTGATTGGCATCTTCCCTCAACTCCGGCCTACCTACGAAATGTTTTCCGGAAAAGAAGCAGTAGCAAAACAATTAGAAATGGGCGATGCAATAATGATAGTGATGCTTGCAGCCGCCGGTTTGATGATGATCTTTTTCAAAGCAAAACCTGCTGAAGCTGTAAAAGGCAGCATTATGAATGGCGGCGTAGTTGCGGTTATCTCAATACTTGGTGTATCTTGGATGGGTTCATCCTTTTTTGAAGGAAACAGAATTGAAATAGTTGGCGGAATTTCCGATCTTATTCGGCAGGCTCCGTGGGTGCTTGCCCTCGGTCTATTTGTTCTATCTATGTTATTGTTCAGTCAGGCTGCGACGGTTGTAACTTTAATGCCTGTTGCAGTTGCACTTGGAATGCCGTTGTGGGTTTTGATAGCAGTCTACCCGGCTGTCAATGGATTTTTCTTTTTACCGACTTATGGAACTGTATTGGCAGCAGTTTCATTTGACAGAACAGGAACAACGAAAATCGGGAAGTATCTTCTGAACCATAGTTTTATGCTTCCGGGAATCGTTTGCCTGGTAGCCACTACAATCTTTGCTTTTATTATTAGTTCATTTGTTTTATAAAATTTTGGAAGTTAACCTGTTAATTTAAAAATAAAATTATTCCGCTTTTGACGGATTATTGATCCTTCCATAAATTTCTTTTTGTATTATAATTTATATCTGAAGAGGTGCAAAATGGACAGCGACTTTTCCAAAAGGGATTTAACTCAAATAACAATCGGTGTTGTATTCATTCTTCTGCTGATTGCAGGAAGCATCTGGATATTTATGCCTTTTGTAGCCGCATTATTATGGGCAACAATCATTGTAATCTCCACTTACAATTTTATGCTGAACTTGCAAAAAAGACTATGGAATAAGAGAGGTCTTGCAATAACAGTAATGCTGCTGCTAATTCTCGCTGTAATTCTCGTTCCGGTTGCTCTAGTTGTCGGGACAATTATTACAAACTCATCTAACATTATGAGCTGGTTTGACTCACTTTCACAGCTGCGATTTCAACAGGCTCCGGATTGGTTGACGGCAATCCCTTTGGTGGGTTCCCAATTAGCTAAAGGTTGGAACCAGCTTTCCACTATTCAAAATGAAGAAATAATTAAAAA
Organism: Ignavibacteria bacterium; assembly: GCA_050264735.1. GTDB lineage: Bacteria > Bacteroidota > Ignavibacteria > Ignavibacteriales > Ignavibacteriaceae > DATKLQ01. The sequence goes on from JBLNGL010000004.1 coordinate 4,439, forward strand.
AGTTGTTCCATTACTTCAAGATGCTATACGGTGGTTTGCGTCTGCAGCAGGAGGTTTTGGAGTATTTATGATTAACTTTTTAATAACGGTGATTCTTTGCGGTATTCTTTATTCTAAAGGTGAAGTTGCGGTAAACGGAATTAGAAAATTTGCCGTAAAGCTTGCAGGTAACAGAGGTGATGAGATGGTAACATTAGCAGGTCAAGCGATAAAGGCTGTAACAATGGGTGTTGTAATTACAGCATTAATTCAATCTATCTTAGGGGGAATATCCCTGGCTATTTGCGGAGTACCAAGAGCTGGTTTGTTGACTGCGATTATGTTTATTCTCGGACTCGCACAAATTGGTGCACTCCCTGTACTGCTTCCAGCTGTTATCTGGAAATATTCATCAGGTGATCCCGTTTGGGGATCCATACTTTTAGTTTTATCTATAGTTGCTGGAACTTCCGATAATTTCATTCGTCCGTTTTTAATTAAGAGAGGGGCGGATCTTCCTATCTTATTAATTTTTGCAGGTGTAATCGGCGGCTTGATTGCTTTTGGAATAGTAGGATTGTTTATTGGTCCGGTTATTCTTGCAGTAACTTACACCCTTTTAAAAGCATGGGTGAATGAAGGAAAATTAGAATCTATATCGAAGCTTCCTTCAGAAACTTAGCCCGTTATGATGTTATCATATGAATAATATCAATAATTTTTTTTATTAAATTTTAACTAAGTTTTCAGTAGTAAAAATTTATTTTTGAAATAAATTATGAATATCTAAAAAGAGGAGTATCTAAATGGTGAAATTGAAAAAAAGTTCTGTTGCCATCACCTTACTTGTAGCTTCATTTACATTTTTCTTCCTCTTTCCGTCTTGCGGTGAAGAACAAGTTGAAATGAAACCTCTGGAAGTTAATGTAACAAAGGTAACAGCTAAGGATGTTCCAATTACAAGGGAATGGGTTGGGCAGACATTAGGAGCCGAAGACATTGAAATAAGAGCCAGAATTGAAGGATGGCTTCTGGGAATTCACTTCAGAGAAGGAAGCGAAGTAAAAAAAGGAACTTTATTATACACTATTGATCCGTCGGAACTTCGCGAAAATGTTGCTCAGGCAGAAGGAAATGTTGCAGCGGCCAGGACATTGCTTGTTCAATCCGAAGAGGATGTTAAACGTTATACTCCGCTCGCAGAAGTTGGTGCGGTAAGTAAGCGTGACCTGGAAATTGCCGTATCAAAATATAATGCGCAAAAAGGACAGCTCGATGCCGCACTTGCCTCATTAAATGAAGCCCGGATAAAATTAGGTTATGCAACAATATATGCCCCTATTTCCGGATTAATTGGAATATCTGCGGCACGTGTCGGAGATTTTGTCGGTCGTCCCCAAAGTGTTGTCATACTTAATACAATCTCACGGACTGATTCGGTGCATGTTCGCTTTTCAATTTCTGAACAGGAGTACCTTGCTTTAATGAAACAGCTTTCACAAATGGATAATTCTAAACCAACTAAGAAAAGGGAACTGGAATTAGTTCTAGCTGATGCTTCTGTTTATCCGGAGAAAGGATTTGTTGTATTTGCCCAGAGACAGATTGATCCGACAACAGGTACGCTTATGTTTGAAGCATCATTCCCAAATAAAGATAAATTGTTAAGGCCAGGACAGTTTGCAAAAGTCCGAACAGTAGTATCAGAAGAAAAGAATGCACTTGTAATCCCTACAAGATCGATGATTGAATTGCAGGGACAATATACAGTTTACATTGTTGATGAGAATAATAAGGCACAATTAAGAATAGTTAAAACAGCTACAAGTGTTGATCAATATACTGTCGTTGAATCAGGATTAAAAGAAGGCGACAGAGTAATTGTAGAAGGTCAGCTGAAAGTGAAACCCGACATGGTTGTTGCACCGGTTGAAACAACACTTAATGATACGAATAAAAAACCGGAAGGGAATAACTGATGGCTAAATTTTTTATAAACAGACCAATCGTTGCGATGGTTATTTCCATCGTGATGGTTCTTGTCGGAATAATCGTTATGCGGGGTCTTCCGATTGCACAATACCCTGATATTGTACCTCCTATGATAAATGTTACAACAACTTACATTGGGGCTTCTTCGGTCGACGTAGAACAATCCGTCGCTACTCCTCTTGAGCAGCAGATAAACGGTGTTGAGAATATGATCTATATGAAATCAATAAATGCAAACGACGGCACGCTTACACTGCAGGTTTCATTCGATGTGGGATCTGATCTCGATATGTCAAACGTACTCACTCAAAATCGTGTCTCCCAAGCTAATGCAAGTTTACCCGGTTCGGTTAAAAACTATGGCGTAACTGTAAAAAAATCTCTTGTTTTTCCTTTAATGCTCGTAACTTTAAAATCACCTGAAGGTCAGTTTGATAATAACTTTTTGAGCAACTATGCTTCGATAAACATAAATGACTATTTGAGCAGAACGCAGGGAGTAGGAGATGTAAAATTATTCGGCGGAAGCGATTATGCAATGCGGATTTGGGTAAAGCCTGATGTTCTTGGGAAGCTTGGGCTAGGAGTTCCCGATCTTGTTAAAGCTGTACAGGATCAAAACGTAATTAGCCCTGCCGGTCAGATCGGTGGTCCGCCCGCACCTCCCGGAACGGATTTTACATATACAGTAAGAACACAGGGAAGGCTTCTCAACGAAAACGAATTCGGTGAAATAATTGTCCGCACTAACCCGGACGGCTCTCAATTAAAATTTAAAGACATAGCAAGAATTGAACTCGGAACACTTCTTTATAATCAGATTGGCAGGAATAACGGAAAGCCTGCAGCGGTAATTGCTGTTTATCAATTGCCCGGTTCAAATGCAATTGAGGTTGCTGAAAAAATAAA
>JBLNGL010000005.1:0-3107 GCA_050264735.1 Ignavibacteria bacterium
ATAAAAACTCCTGCAACAAGGGTTGACGCAGAAAATATACTGAGTCCAATTCCCAAACCGAGTGCGGCAAACACTGCAATAAAAGCAAAGATGGTCAAAGGATTAGTAAGTGTTAGAAAAACGGTAGTAAGATATGATCTTAAAATTCCGCTGCTGTGGATGTGAAACTTAGGATCAGTTGGCTGAGCGCGGAATGTTCTTATGCCGAGGAATAAAAGAAGGGCTCCCCCGACCAGCCGTATCCAGATTCGTTGATTATCAAGTGTATCTGAAATAACCGTAAGTCCAAATGCAGCAACACAACCATAAAACAAATCTGCGGTTGCAGCCCCAAGACCAATAATTAGTCCGCGTAATCGTCCTTCGGTAAGTGTCTTGCGAATACACATAATTCCAATTGGTCCGACCGGTACTGCCATCGCGAAACCAATAAAAATTCCCTTAAGAAAAAAAGTAAATTCCATAGTTTATACGATTAGTCTTTGTAAGCACAAATTGCATTGATAAAAACAAACTCTGCCCAAAGAATATCATCGTCCATCAGCCTCATTTGGCATTTATTCGTATAGTTTTATACTAAAACTTTGGGCAGAATTGTGGTACTGTTAGGAGTCCTGATGTCTAAAGACTCCTATTTATTTTCAACAATTATGAGAAGAAATTCAATCGGGTAAAGGAAAGAAAAATGACTAAATCTTTTATTCATTTGAGTAAAAATTTTTAATTATTATAAATTATTCCGATTCAGAAAAAAGCAGCTCAACCTTTCTTCTTTTCAATTCTTTTCTGAATTTACTCAAATACAGCTTAAGAGGATTTAACCCGAAGCGGAATAAAAGTATATAGCCAAAAATTACCCAGACTATCTCTTTAGTCCTTCTTGAAATACTAAAAAGGACTGAAGCTGAAATTGGATCTGCAAAACCCATTGCGCTCATTAAACCTAAAAGCCCTGCTTCCTGTGCACCCATGCCGGAAGGGAGAAAGAAAAAAACTATTCTTATTAATGATGCTGCAGATTCTAATATTATCGCCTGTGAAAAATTTAAATCGACTCCTATTATTCTGAATATTAAAAAAGCTTCTGCCGCAATTATCATCCAGCCCACATAAAAGATGAATATTGTATAAATAAAATTTTTAATATTCCCGGTATTAAATTCTCTCATATAATTATTTATTTCATAAATCTTATCTTCATTCCGGAGCAAAAGCTTTTTTAAACGTTTAATATTCAGGCTTTTCAGATAATTAAAGATTTTTGTAAGCCCGTTATATTTATACAAAAATATTGTCAGGCAGAAAATGGCGGCGATGAGTGAAGCTAATGAAATATATATTGATTTATAGCCTATATTTTCGAAATAAGCACTTTCTTTGCTGTAAAATATCAGCATTACGGCAATACCCGTAATTATAAAAAGCACTTGGGCAATTGCTATATTTAATTTTGTTATTATACCGGATGCAACCGCTCTATTCATCGGCATCCCAAAATTTCTCCTAAGCATTACAGGCCGTAACAATTCTGCAGCTGCAAAACCGCCAGGTATCGAGTTTTGAACCGAATCTATTGCGGTTCTTAGTAAATAGAGCTGTGTAAAATTTATTTTTTCATTTTTTGTATTTAAAGTTAAATACCATCCGAATGTCTCGAATAATGTTATAAATATTACCGGGATTATAATTAGCAGTAGAGTAAAGTCTATATCGCTTATTAAGTTGGCTATTTCAGTGAAATTAGATTTAAATGAAAACTGGATTAGAATAGTAACCGTAAAAAATACTAATAATACCTTTGCGCGGTAATTAATCTTATATTTATTTAACAGAGTAATTCTTCACTCCTTTCTTGAATAGCAATGTACTATTTAGGAAGAAAGGACTGATTATTTTTATTATTCTTCTTCTCCCTCTTAGCCGCCTTTTTTTCCTTCATAGTTTTTAGCGGCTCTTTCTTTGAAACCTTTTTACTGTTTTGACCTTTGCTCATGATTATTTCTCCTTTTGATTATGATGCTATGTATTAGCATAACATTTAAATTTCTGCAATAATTTCTTGCAGCTTTTCCCGGCTTATATCAAGTTTAATCCGAAGATTTTCATACATCTCGGTTTCTTTACCAACCTCATAATGCAGATCCCTATCATTTAAGAATGGATATTTCTTTTTGAGTATTGCCTTCTTCACAAACCAGTTCAAAATAATAAACTGAGAAGAAGTTACGGATGATTGATTGCTTGCATATCTTGTAAGCGGCATTTTTCCTCTCCTATTTCATGATTGTTTTTCAAAGTGGTCGTACAACCGGATTAATTAAAAAATTTCCGGAAAATTTTCTAAAACGAAAGGAAATTGTAACTGAATTGATAATGGAAACAATTTTGTGGAATACAGACCAAGAAAAGTTAAAAATCCTTTTTCCAAAGATGAAAGATTTTCTTATAAGTTACTCTGCATATCTATTATCAATTTTATTTAAGTTACTAATAACAAATTTCACAATAAATAGACATAATGGATGAAATAAGGATTAATCCCTTATAGCGAGATAGCTATTACTTAAGTTCTTGGCGATATTTTTTTAAATCGACCTAGTGTGAAATCCATATAAATTAAGGCTTAATTTTGAATATTAAAGCAATAATATTCGGTGCAACCGGAATGGTCGGCGAAGGGGTTCTTCAAGTTTCTTTAAATCATCAGGCGGTTGAATCGGTCCTGGTTATTGGAAGAAGGCCCTGCAAAGTAACTCATCCTAAATTAAAAGAAATAATTCTCAAGAATATTTTCGATCTGAAAAATATTGAAGATGAACTGAACGGTTATAATGCATGTTTCTTCTGTCTGGGAGTTTCATCAATCGGCATGAAGGAAGAAGATTATAAACGTATTACTTATGATCTTACAATGAGCGCGGCAAAAACTTTAGCGGCACTTAATCCCAGGATGACATTTTGTTATGTCTCGGGAACGGGAACAGACAGCACCGAAAAAGGGCGCCTGATGTGGGCAAGAATAAAAGGCAAAACGGAGAATGATCTTTCAAAGCTTCCCTTTAAAGATGCTTATATGTTCAGACCAGGTTTTATTAAACCGATAAAGG
>JBLNGL010000006.1:0-3403 GCA_050264735.1 Ignavibacteria bacterium
ATTCATCTGCAATTTATCTCACTGACTATTCGGGAATTACGGTTGCTGATATTAGTACCATCAGAAATGAATTCCGCAAGGAAGGTGTCCGATATAAAGTAATTAAAAATACACTTTTTAAAAGGGCGCTGGAGGAAGCAGGTAAGTATGATAAGCTTGCAGATCATTTAATCGGAATGACTGGTTATGCATTCGCATCCGATAATCCGGTTGCTCCTGCGAAGATAATTAAAAAATACAATGATGCTTCGCAAAAACTGTCCTTGAAAGCCTGTTATATCGAAAACCAGTACTATGATGGAAACAAATTAAATGAGATAGCTTCTCTTCCATCAAAGAATGATATAATAGCGGGCATATTGGGCAGCATAAATACACCGGCTTCAGGAATTGTCGGGACAATAAATGCTGTATTCAGCAATTTGGTTTCGGTAATAGACCAGATTTCCAAGAAAGCAGCATAATAATTTTAATAATATAATTAGTAGGAGTAATAAAAATGTCTGAAAAAATTGCCGAGATTGTTGATAAGATAAAAGGCCTTTCGCTGCTGGAAGCATCTGAGCTTAAGAAAGCGCTGGAAAATGAATTTGGAGTTACAGCTGCCGCTCCCATAGTGATGGCAGGCGGAGCTGCACCTGCAGCCGGAGGTGCTGCAGTCGTTGAAGAAAAAACCGAATTTGATGTAATACTTCAAGCAGCAGGTGATAAAAAAATTAATGTAATTAAAGTTGTGAGAGCTCATACAGGTTTAGGCCTGAAAGAAGCCAAAGACCTAGTTGATTCTGCGCCGAAACCCGTAAAAGAGGGCATCTCAAAAGATGAAGCCGAAAAACTGAAAAAAGAGTTTGAAGAAGCCGGAGCAACTGTAACTGTTAAATAATTTTTTAGAATTTATCTAGTTTTCTTAGTGATAAGTCGGAGAAAATCTGACTTATCACTTTTTAAATTTTGATAATGTTGATTATGTGACGGATCAAATGTTTTCTGATATAAGCAAGTATAGAAATTTTAATGGAGGTATAAGTGAATAATAATCATAATGGCAGAATTTCTTTTGGAAAAATTTCTTCTATTATTGATATTCCGGATCTGTTAAGCGTTCAAACAGAATCCTTTGAGGATTTTATTCAATTAAGAACTTCTCCCTCAAAAAGAGAGAATAAAGGATTGCAGGCTGTATTTAATGCGAACTTTCCGATTATGGATAATAAGGAAATATATCGTCTGGATTTCCTGGAATATAATATTGAAAAGCCGAGATATTCGATTGAAGAATGCCTTGAAAGAGGACTTACATTTGCTGCACCTCTTAAAGGTAAATTGCGGCTCTCTACTAAGAATCCTGAAACTGAAGAGTTTGTTAACACGGTTGAGCAGGAAGTATATCTTGGAAATCTCCCTTTCATGACCGAAAAAGGGACTTTCATTATCAATGGTGCAGAGAGAGTTGTAGTTACACAGCTTCATCGTTCTCCGGGCGTAGCTTTTTCACAAACAGTCCATCCGAATGGCACTCCCATTTATTCGGCTAGGATTATTCCATTAAGAGGTTCATGGGTGGAATTTGCCACCGATATTAATTTTGTAATGTACGTGTATATCGATCGCAGAAAAAAATTCCCCGCCACTACACTGCTTAGGGCAATTGGCTATGCTTCGGATGAAGAAATTTTGACTTTATTCAAATTAGTGGAAGAAATTGATATCAATAAAGTCAAGATTGAAAAATATGTAGGAAGAACTATCGCCAGTGATATTTTTGATATGGCTACCGGCGAAATCTTTTTGACAAAGGACAGCGTTCTTTCGGAAGAGGATATTGAAAGATTAAAAGAAGCTGAAATAGAAAAAATTAAATTGATCAGTGCCGATACCATACCTGACCAGGATTTAATTGTAAATACTTTAAGAAAAGATACAGCCCATACAAAAGAAGAAGCACTTTATGCCATATACCGGCAGCTCAGATCGGGTGAAGCACCTGATCTCGAAACTGCACAAGCTTTAATTGATAAGCTGTTCTTTAATGATAAAAGGTATGATCTCGGTGAAGTAGGCCGGCATAGAATGAATGATAAATTAAAGCTCAATATCCCCGAAACTACTACTATCCTGACTACTGATGACATTATTGCCATAATGAAGTATATCATAAATCTGAAAAACGGTAATGAATCTGTTGACGATATAGATCATTTGGGAAACAGGAGAGTCAGAACTGTCGGCGAGCAGCTAGGACAGCAGTTCATGGTTGGAATGTCGCGTATGGCTAGAACTATTAAAGAGCGGATGAATATGAGGGATACCGAAAGTTTTACACCGCAAGATCTCGTAAATGCTAGAACTATAAGTTCGGTTATAAATGCGTTCTTCGGGACGAATCAATTGTCGCAGTTTATGGATCAGACAAATCCACTTGCTGAATTGACTCATAAAAGAAGAATGTCCGCATTGGGTCCAGGCGGTTTGACTAGAGAACGTGCGGGATTCGAAGTTCGAGATGTGCATTATACTCATTACGGCCGTCTGTGTCCGATTGAAACCCCGGAAGGCCCGAATATCGGTTTAATTTCTTCTTTGACTATATACTCTAGAGTAAACAGATATGGATTCCTCGAAAGTCCATACCGGAAGGTTGAAAAAGGAAAAGTATCCAACAATGTTGAATACCTTACTGCCGAACAGGAAGATCAATTTACAATTGCACAGGCAAATGCTCCGTTAACTGAACATCAGAAATTTGTAAGCGACAGAGTTAAATCCAGGAATAGAGGTGAATTCCCTATTTCTACACCGGAAAATATTCAATTTATGGATGTCGCCCCTTCACAGATTGTAAGTGCTGCCGCTGCGTTAATTCCATTCCTCGAGCATGATGATGCCAACAGAGCTCTTATGGGATCGAATATGCAGCGCCAGGCTGTACCTTTATTAAGGCCTGAAACACCAATAGTGGGTACCGGTTTGGAAAAAAGAGTTGCAGCAGATTCAAGAGCAGTTATTGTTGCGGAAGCTGACGGCGTAGTTGAGTATGTGGATTCCAATAAAATAATTGTCAAGTACGACGTTAATCCTAATAGTATTGAAGCAATTACAAGATTTGATGATGTAAAGCGTGTTGCTTATAAACTTACAAAGTTTCATGGTACTAACCAGGAAACTTGTGTTAACCAGCGGCCTTTAGTTAAGGAAGGCCAGAAACTCACAAAAGGAGATGTTTTAGCCGATGGTTCATCTACCGATGAAGGTGAATTAGCACTGGGAAGAAATGTTCTTGTAGCATTTATGCCGTGGAGAGGATATAACTTTGAAGATGCTATTGTAATTAGTGAAAAAGTTGTAAGTGAAGATATTTACACATCGATACATATTGAAGAATTCGAGCTCCAGGTTAGGGAAA
>JBLNGL010000007.1:0-2863 GCA_050264735.1 Ignavibacteria bacterium
TTCTCAGTGTTTATCAATTCACCTGTCCTATCTTTAGTGTTCGCCTTTTTATTAGCTCTTGAATCGGCGGTTTTCTATAAAGAAGGAATCTATAAAGAATTAAACTTTTCTAAATTAAAAATCGGAGTTTAAAAGTGGAAGTAAAAGAAACGAATCATGTTTATGAATTGGCTGAACAGTTTTCTTCCAGGTTCAACACCAATGTAAATGAATCAGCAATAATTCTTGCCGCCGGGCACGGCAAAAGAATAAAATCTCAGAGATCAAAAATGCTTCATAAAATTTGGGAAATTCCTACCGTTGAGAGGGTCTATAATGCATGTAAAGAAGGGATAAAAGATTTAAATATCATTATTGTAGTCGGTATAAAAGCTAAGGATGTAATAGAATTAATAGGAAAACGGGAATCCACCATATTTGCTTACCAGGAATTTCAGAACGGAACCGGACATGCAGTACAGGTCGCTTTAGGCAGGATAGGAAATAAAGTTTCCGATGGAATTGTCTATGTCCTTCCGGGGGATATGGGACTTATCGATAAGGAAACGATGAAATTATTCCGGGAAGAATTTATGAAAACCGGTTCAGATATGATGGTCTTGACCGGTTTGTTCGAGGGAAACCCCAAAGATAATTCTTATGGAAGAATAATCCGTGTTAAGGAAAAAGATGAAAAGGGGAAGTCTTCCCCCGATAAAGGAAAAGTTATTGAGATTATGGAATTCAAAGATATTCTGTCTCTTCCGGAAGATAAACCGTACAAGGTCGCATTCAACGGGAAAACTTATTCCTTTTCAAAGAGGGAGTTAATTGAAAACCCCGAATTTAATTCCGGTGTATATGCATTTAAGTATAAAAAACTATCAGAGCTTGTCAACCAGTTGTCTAATGAAAATGTTCAGAATGAAATTTATATAACTGATCTTATAAGCTTATTTAATAAAAAGAACTATACTGTAATGGCAATCAGCCCTGTTGAGCAGTATGTTGTAATGGGTTTTAATAATAAATCTGTGCTGAAGGAGATGGAAGATGTTGCGCGAAACAAAGTTTATGATAAGCTTAAAGATATTATAGATATTAAAGATCCGGATGATTTTTTTATTCATGAATCTGTAGTTGATGAAATAATTGAAATGGATAAGAAAAATATTCCTCTGGATATTACGGTTGGTAAGGGTGTTTACCTTGGGAAAGGAGTTAAATTAAATTATAATCTGGAATTTAAAAAAAATGCATTTGTTACCTCTAATGTTCAATTTGGTCAGAATGTAGTTATCTGGCAGAATGTTCATCTTTCCTGCCTCGCGCATCAGAAGATTTTAATCGGCAACAATGTTGAAATTCTCTGGGGTGATATAATTAAGGGGAATATTGTTATTGGAGATAACTGCAGAATAGAATCTAGTGTTAATATGACCGGAAGTGATGAACATCCCCTAGAAATCGGGAAGAATGTGCTGATAAAAGGGACAAGCTATATTTTCGGATCAATAATTGAAAATGATATTCAAATTGAACACAGCGTTTTAATCAAAAAGAAAGTTGAAAAACTCATCAAAAGAAATGGCGGAGTGCAAAAAATAAGATATTATCTTCCTATGCCGGAGGGGATCGACGCGGTAGAAGATCTTTAATTACATAAAATATTACTTCGGAAATATTTTTTCTTCATTTATTATTTGCTTAAGATCATTTTTTTTACTTCTGAAAAATTCCCGGCCTGTAATCTGTAAAAGTATACTCCGCTTGCCAATTCATTTGCATTAAATGATGCTTTGAAAAACCCCGCGGGTTTTATTTCACTTACAAGTGTGGTTATTTCGGTTCCAATAATATTATATATTTTTAATAATACAAATGAGGGCTCTGCAATGTAATATTCAATGGTAGTGGAAGGATTAAACGGATTAGGATAATTCTGAAAAAGCTTAAATGATAAAGGAGTATTTGTTTTTCCATGAACAGAAGTGGTACTCAAAACTGTAATTGTACCGGCCATCCCTACACCCCCAGGACCTCCATGAGGGACGCAATAATACCTATGTAATCCTTCACTTGAAATAACTTTTGAGAAGATGCGAATAGTGCTTGTAATAGGAGAGTTCCAGGAATCAATTCCTGACGTAGCATCAGATGTAGTTGTGTGAATCCCGTTCTCCCACTGCCATTCAACCGTATCACCGGCTGCAATATTAATGTCTTTTGGATCGAATTCAAAATCTCTTACAAAAATAATATGTTTGGTTTGCCCAAGGCTGATTGCAAGACCCCCCGACAATAATAAAAGAAAAAAACAATTTTTCATTATAATCCTTATAAAATTAAATTTCTCTTTAAGTAATTTATAGTATCATGTAGTAGGAAAAGGTGACAAGATTACTATGATCTGAATTACGCTCTATTGGAGAAGAAAATTCTAAAATCAACACCATCTTTAAATAATTTGCGTCTAATTTTCATTTTCAAATTGATTTTCTTTATCCAGTTCATTGTTTGTTTTAGGTTCCCAGTGTAATCCTTCGCACGGGATGTAATTAATTGAGGGATGGCGGTCATGTTTCAAACAAAGAACGGCGCTCTTATCAAAATTTCTGCAGGTTGAGCACAAAGATGATTCAATTATTTCCTTATTTTTCTCCTCAAAAAGTTTGTAATGAATAATTGCCGGATTGATTATAATTACATAAATGCCCATTGCCGAAATAATCCACCAAAATCCGAAATCAATATAACTTCTCAAAATCCAGAGAACAGGAATCAGCAGAACTATTCTGAACAATGTCCAAAAAACAATTTCTCCCATTCTAAAAACTCATTTTTTTACATAAATAAGTAAATCTAATTTAATTTAATGGAAAAT
>JBLNGL010000008.1:0-6325 GCA_050264735.1 Ignavibacteria bacterium
CATAGTGCAAAGTTTTAAGGATAAAATCGACGAGGTGAATAATCACTTAAAAAATATTGAAATGCTCAATAAGCAGATATTTGAGTTTGAAGCCGTTGGTCAGAACTCAAATGATCTTTCAGATAAACGCGATCAGGCTATCGATGAGTTAAGCCACCTGGTAAATATAAATGTTACTTTCGATGATCAGAACACTGCAATGATTTCAATTGGAGGTGTTTATGCTGTTGATAAAAATTATGCTGCTCAATTTAAAGCCGATGCAAAGAACGGCGAATTAATAATGAAATTAAATGAAGACGCAAAAGTTTTATTATCCAGCGGTGAATTGGGCGCATTGGCAGATGTTTATGGGAATAAAATTCCTGAATACAGAACCAAGCTCGAGACTATAGTTTCTTCATTAATGGAGAATGTTAACAACATTCACAAAACCGGATATTCACTGGGAGCACCTCCCCAAACCGGTATTAATTTTTTTGAAAGCTTTATCGGCGGGAAACTCGTAATAAACGCGGATATATTAAATGACCCGAATATGATTGCCGTTTCATCGGACACTACAAACGGCAACGGAGATTTAGCCCTTCAAATCTCTGAAATTTCAAACCAAAAGCTGATAAACGGAACGACATTAACGGAATCGTATGCAGGTCTGGTCAGCGGAATTGGAAGCGATAAAATATCTGCAGATAATACTATGGAATCTACAGATCTTATTTTAACACAGCTTGAAACGGAAAAGGCTTCGGTCTCCGGAGTATCTCTAGATGAAGAAATGACTAATATTTTAAAATACCAGCGTTCTTACGATGCATCGGCTAAACTGATTAAAGTAGCCGATGAAATGCTTTTAACATTACTTCAACTGGTGGAATAATGAGAATATCAGATTCGATCCTGGGAAATAATTTTATCAAAGATTTAAATAGAGTTAAATCTAGAGTTGCGGAACTGCAGGTCCAGATTGCAACCGGGAAACGACTTCAAAAACCGTCAGACTCACCCTCCGGGACTGCAAAAGTTATTAAGCTTCAGAATTATTTAAACAGTTCCAATTTATATTCGAAAAATATTCAGAGTGCACTCCCCTTTCTCGGCGAAACTGTTTCCGCACTAGATTCGATTAATGATCAGTTAACAAAAGTTCTGACTTCTTTAACTGAGCTGAACAATCCGGCAAATCAATCTGATCTGACTATCTATGCGAATCAGATTGATGCAGCTCTGAATGCAATTATGGATAAAGCCAATTCCAAATACGACGGCAAATATTTATTCGGCGGAACAGATTTTTCTTCAGAACCTTTCGGATTATCGTCAGACAACCAGGCAATTATTGTTAAACCGGGCGATATATCGGGAGAACATAATATAAAAATTTCACCGAGCATTCTACAAAAAATAAATTTAAGCGGCACGGAAGTATTCGGTACAATGATTAAGCAGAGCGGAAACCTCGATGTGAATTCGGCAGTTGGTTCTGTGTACTCCAATCAAACGGCAGTTTATGATGCAAAGGGAAATGAATACAATCTGATCCTGAATTACACCAAAACGGCAGCGAACAGCTATGATTTAACTTATGATATAACCGATACAAACGGCATTACAATTTTTACTGCTCCTCCCCCGGTTCAGCAGCTGCAGTTTAATGCCGGTACAGGAAATCTTGAGTCCGTAAACGGAAATCCCTCTTCAGCAATCAGGATTGCAGAGTCTAGTCTTAAAATTGATTTTTCATTAGATTTTTCTTCTTTACAGGAAAATAATAATCCCTCCTCACTAAGTTTATCCGCAAACCAGGATAATGATATTTTTAACATCCTGCTCACTATTAAAGAGAATCTCCTCGCAGGAATAATGCCTGATAATAATCAGATAGAGCAGATAAAAAATTTCAACAATCATATTTTAAATAAGGCTGCCCAGGCAGGGAATATAGTAAACCAGTTAAATGATACTGAAGAATTGCTAAGCAGTAAAAAACTAGTGGCCGAAGGTTTGATTTCGGGCGAAGAAGAAATTGATATTGCAAAAGCAATAGTCGATCTTCAGCGGCAGGATTATCTGCTCCAGGTTTCCTACAAGTTATCCGCAATGATTCTTCCTAAGTCCATTCTGGATTTCTTATGATTAAGGCAGCTGGGGCTTTTTCAGGTCTCATTCTAGGTCTACTTTCAATTTTCGGAGCTTTTTTAATTGAAGGCGGTTCGGCCAAGGCTCTATTTCTCGTGCCGGCATTAATTATTGTCTTCGGAGGAACTTTTTCTGCAACAATAATCGGTTTCGGCCTGGAAAAATTTTTAACCATTTTCCACCTTGTTAAAGTTGCTTACTTCCCCAGGCATTATAATTTAAAAAGATTGATAAATCTTTTTGTAGGATTCTCCGCTAAAAGTAAAAAGACCGGAATTCTTACCATTGAAAGAGATATTGAAATAATCGAATACCCCTTTCCAAAAAAATTAATAAGATATGTTATTGACGGAACAAATGCGGAATTACTTAGAAACTTAGCAGACCTTGAAATAAAGAGCATGCAGGAGCGTCATCATTCGAATATAATGATTTTCAATAAAATGGGCGGTTATGCCCCCACTATGGGAATAATCGGCACCGTAATGGGTTTGATTATGACGCTTGCAAATGCCGGAAGCGATCCTAATCTTTTAATAAAAAATATTGCGACTGCATTTATTGCCACTCTCTGGGGAATATTCAGTGCAAATATTATTTGGCTACCAATCAGCGATAAATTAAAGAAATGTCATCTGGAAGAAAAATTAATGATGGAGATTTCACTGGAGGGGACGTTGGCGTTGCAGAGCCTCGAGACCCCCTCAATAGTAAAAGCAAGACTGGCAAGCATGCTTCCTCAAAAAGAACAGGAAAAAATCCGCGGGTAAACAGTTTTGAGGAATCTCTGTTCGAAGAAGGTTCGGATAAGGACAGGTATCTGATCACTTACTCCGACCTCATTACTTTACTTTTGGGCTTGTTTATTATTCTTTATGCAATCTCGAATATTGATGCAAGAAAATATGAAAAGATGATTACTGCCATCAGCAATGTATTCGGACATGAAGGAAAGGTTGTCGGTCTTGAAGATAAAATAATAAATCTGGAATTGCCCAGCAATAATTTAAAAATAGAATTAGCGAAGATAATCCGCGAATACAAATATGATAATTATGTAAAGCTGGAGGAAAATGAGCGCGGAATAACTATTCATATTATGGATGAAATTTTATTTCCATCGGGAAGCGCAGAATTAACTAAAAGTTCTCTGCTTGTATTGAAGAATATTGCTTCGGTAATCCGGGAACTGCCTAACGATATAAGGATCGAAGGGCATACCGATAATGTTCCGATTTCAAAACCGAATTATCCTTCTAACTGGCACTTATCTGTCGCCCGCGCATTGAATACAGCCTATTATTTGATAAATAATGAAAGCCTCCCTTCGGATAAAGTATCAATTGTAGGTTATTCTGAATACAAACCGATAGCATCGAATGAAACAGAAGAAGGAAGATCAATGAACAGAAGAGTAGATTTAGTAATAATAAATAAATAAAACTATGCAGATAGAAACATTTCAATTCGGCACAGTGCACTTTAATGAAGAGAATATCCTGAAATTTAAATCAGGATTATTCGGTTTTGAAGAGCTGAAGAATTTTCTTTTAATAAAGCCTGATGACGATAATATATTTTACTGGCTTTATTCGATTGAAAAACCCGGTATCGGATTTCCATTAATCGGGCTGAACGTGATTTATGAAAATTACCCGGCAGAGGAAAAATCCACGGCATTCGGGATCGTTACAATGAATCAGGATCCTTTGAAAGTAACCGTTAATTCAAAAGCGCCGGTTTACATAAACCAGGATGACAGAACAGGCTTTCAAAAGATAGCAGAAGACGAAAAGTATATCGTTCATTATAATCTATTCGTAGAATAGGTGAAGTTATGCTGATATTAGCTCGAAAAAACGGAGAAGAGATTATAATAGATTCGAAAATAATTGTAAAAATTATTTCGGCATCGGACGGATATGTAAAGATAGGAATAACTGCACCGGAAGAGATTGAAATACTCAGGGGAGAAATTTACTTTAAAGTAAAAGAGAGTACTCTTAAAGCATCGGAAGAAAGCAGGCGGAAACTGCAGAATGTTTCTAAACTAAAGTTCAATAAATTTAAAGAATAGATGAACGGTCAGGCTAAAAGAATGACAGTCCTGGTGGTTGATGATTATTATATCATCTGCAATCTGCTGAAAAGCTACTTAAGAGACCAACTTATTGAAGTTATTACCTGCTCAAACGGAGTTGAAGGGGTTAAAAAAGCTTATGAAGTAAAACCCGATCTCATATTTCTCGATTTATTTATGCCTGATTTAGACGGAATAAAAATGCTTCAGGTAATCAGGAGTATAGAACAATTGAAGAGAACCCCGGTCATTGTAATAAGTGCAAATACAAACAGGACTAATGTTTTAAATGCAATCGAAGCCGGTGCGGACAGAGTAATTTCAAAACCGTTAAAGAAAGAAATAATATTAAAGAATTTAAGTGAATTGCTGGGAATAGACCTGCTGCCCGCAGAAAATAAAATTGAAATAGAAACTGTTGAAGGTGCCGAACTGATTAAACAATTGCAGAAAGATTTCCTGGATTTCTTCAATTCAAGAAAAACTGAATTTGAAACGGCTCTTATAAACAAAAACGGTAATTCACTCCAAAAATTCATCCATGATATGAAAGGGATCGGCGGAGCAATAGGTTATCCGGAATTAACTTCAATCAGCGCTGATATCCAAGATGATCTTCTTGTTAAAGAAAACGACTGGGACTTCATTAAAATTAAATGCGGTAAAATTCTGTCCATTGTCGAAGAGATCAAAAAAGCCTTGAACGGATAAAAATTATGTTTGTAATTGCCGGTTTAGCTTTAGTTATAATTTCAGTCATTGTAGGATTTACTATTGCCGGAGGCAATTTACTGCTTCTACTGCAATGGGCAGAGTTCCTAGTAATCGGCGGTGCAGCCCTTGGGAGCGTCTTGATTGCCACACCTTTATCTCTGCTGAAAAAGGTTATTAAGGAAATTACCCAGATTATTAAACCTAAGCATAATTCCAAACAGGATTATCTTGATCTGCTCAAATCCTTTAATGAACTTTTTCTAGTCGCACAGAGAGACGGGCTGCTTTCAATTGAAAAGCATATCGAAAATCCTGATCAAAGCAGCATCCTTTCTCAAAACAGAAAATTCATTGAAGATGAGTTTACCAAAACATTTTTTTGTGATACTATGAAGGTTCTTTTATCAGGCGGTATTCCACCCCAGGAACTTGAAACATTAATTGATGCAGAAATTAAAACTTTCGAACTTGAATCAAAACCTATTTCGCACACCATATCAAAACTGGGTGATTCTCTTCCGGGACTTGGAATTGTGGCCGCCGTCCTAGGTATAATCGTTACCATGAGTTCTATCGACCAGGGTGCCGAAGCCGTAGGACATCATGTAGCTGCTGCCTTAGTGGGTACTTTTTTGGGGGTTCTCCTGGCTTACGGCTTTGTTAATCCGCTTGCGGGAAATATTGAACATAATTTTGAAACCAAGATAAGATACCTGGAAACAATTAAAACATGCATTTTATCTTATGCTAAGGGAAATCCCCCGATTCTTGCAGTGGAGATGGCCCGACGAACAATCTTTTCTGACGACAGACCTACTTTCTCAGAGCTTGAAAATTATGTAAGGGGGAAGAATGCAAAATAACGGCGAAAATACCCCCATTATCATTAAAAAGGAAAACAAAAGTTCCGGTCATCATGGAGGAGCATGGAAAGTTGCATATGCTGATTTCGTCACTGCCATGATGGCATTGTTTATTGTACTTTGGGTACTCAGCCAGGACGAAGCTATGAGAGAATCTGTAGCAAAATATTTTAAGGATCCGATTGGCTTTTCAAGCCAGGGAAAAAATGTATTAAAGGGTGATACCAAGAAGCTGCTTAATCATAGTGATGCTCAGAGCTCGAACCGGGAAACTGAAATGTTGGAATTGAAAAAAATGGGAGACAAAATAATAACTGAAATTTCTTCTGATCCCGAGTTTTCTGATCTCACCGGGCAAATAACCGTTGAGATAGTGGACGAAGGATTAAGAATAGAACTAAACGAATCAAGTGAAAATATTTTTTTTGAGATCGGGACTGCTACATTGAAAGACAAGGCAAAACTCCTTCTGGAAAAAATAGGAAATTATCTGAGCAAGCTGCCGAATAAAATTATAATCGAAGGACAT
>JBLNGL010000009.1:0-4558 GCA_050264735.1 Ignavibacteria bacterium
CCGCCTGACCATTCAAGCTGATACATTTTACTCAAAACATGAATATTCAATTCGGGAGCACGGGCAAAAATCGGTGCATCAGATTTTACATACTGGATTTGAGATGAATTAATTTTAATCTGCTCCTGGCTTAAATTCTCATCGCTGTTATCAAAACTGAACTGGGAGATTACTTGGGAACTGTCGGCAATAAAATTTAAATAATTAAAATTTTCGAAAGAGGCATCCATAGAATTATGCAGATCAATAAATCTTAAAAGATCTATTTGAAAAACGGTTTCATCCGAATTGTTGCTGAAGACAAACTCCAAATCTTCAGGCCGCATAATTTCACTGAATTCTTTTTTAGAAATCAGATCGCCGTTGCAGTAAAAGGAAACCGTACTTTCATCAAATAAAAAATAAATTCCGAAGTGATACCATACATTTTTACTTACAAAAACCGGCCACAATTCTTCGAAATTATTTGTACCCGATTGAACTGAGAGCATTTGAAAATCATTTGTGGAGACCGAAAATTCGTCATGCAAATCAAGCTTGCTTTTTACGCTTAAAAAAGTCGAAGGCAGTTTGTAAGCTTTAAACCAAAATTCGGTCAGCAGAGAATCTGTTTTCGGATGCGGAAAAGAAAGTGTAAAAATTGAAGAGCTGTTAAGCTGAAGTGCTTTACCTGCATTCTTTTGCGGATTATAAAATTTAAGGTCTGCAGAAATGGTATTATCCGGGTTTAGATCTTCCAGATATCCGAGTATGGAAGTGCTGTCCTTGAATATACCTAGAATCCTGACTGTTGATTCCCCAATATCTTCAGCTTTTAAGCTAAATATCAATTGAAAGAACTCACCTAAGGCAGGGCCGGATGCATCGAGGTAAATTTCTGCTTTATATACCTGACCGTCATATCCGTTAAGAGAAGCAGGTTTAAAAGGTATATAATTAAAAGAATAGAAACATTTAAATTTTAATTTTATGAGATCAATTTTTTCTTCAGCAATAAAATAAACTTCAAGGCATTCAGCGTTAATATAACTGTTCGCTATAACTATGGAAACTTCAAATGAGGAATTAATTGGAATAAATTCAGGGTAATGAAGCCTGTAATTTTTTTCGGCGACCTGTGTAAATCCGGTAAAGGGAAAAAATAAAAAAAATAGTAAATAGTAAAATTTATTCATAAAATTCCGTCGACAATACCGGGGATTTCACGCCCCCAAAAAAAATAATCATCCACTTGTCTTATCGGAACTAAACCAAACTAATTTGATCTGTGCGGGTTAATTTAATCTTTATCTCTTCTATTTAAAAAAGAATAAAACCATCGTCTCTTCATTAAAAAGTAGCAATTTGAACTGCTATTGTCAAACCCATAAATAACTTAAAAACTTCATTTTTAGCGGAATCCGGCAGAAATTTGATCATTATGATAAAGTTAATTAACAGAACTAAATTTATTTTCCGGATATTTCCCTCAGTTCTGTCTGAATAACTGATTGCTTACAATAATTTTTGTTAATGAATTTTCATTTAAAACTTCATTGGCTATTTCAAGAATTTCCACCGAAGTAACCGCGTCAATTTTCGAAATCATTTCTTCAACAGAGATTAATCTGTTAAAATATAATTCCGAGTTTGCCATTCTGAACATCCTGGCAGTTGTACTTTCAAGATTCAGAAGCATCCCGCCTTTCAGATACTCCTTGGCTTTTTTTAATTCCCTTTCCGATACTTTCTTCTCGCGGATTTTTTTAAGCTCTCTGAATAAGACATCTATAGCTTTTCCTGCCTGCTTTTCATTTGTTGAAAGGTAAATACCGAATGAAGATACATCGTAAAAGGAATTCAGGAAGGAATTAAGCTGGTACGCAATTCCGTTTTTTTCCCTGATTGACTGAAACAAACGTGAACTGCTTCCTTCACCGAGAATATGCGATAAAATATTTAATGGTATTCTTTCCTCATCCTTATGACCATAGGAGGCTCTCCCTACAATAATGTGAACCTGTTGTATTTCCTTCGAAGTAAATGTGCTTGGAGCCGCAGACGGTAAAATATATTTTCTTTTTTGATTTTTTTGCCCTAGATCTTTTGTGAAATATTTTTCAGTTAATCTGATAAGATCGCTATGATCAATTGAACCTGAAGCGGCAATCGTAAGATTATTGAAACCGTATTTTTCATCGATAAAATTAAAGAAGTCTTTTTGCGTAAAGCTTCTAATGTTATGTTCAGCTCCGATTATAGGAAAACCAAGTGAGTTTCCCGCGTAAATGACTTCTTCAAATTTGTCGAAAATGAGCTCTTCAGGATTATCATTTATATCGAGCAGCTCATCAATAATAACTCCCGCTTCTTTTTCTATCTCACTATGCTTGAAAGATGAGTTTTGAATCATATCCGAAATAACATTGAAAGTACGCTGAAGATGCCGGCTTAATCCCCTCCCGTAATAGCAGGTATGTTCCTTTGAAGTAAATGCATTAAGGTATCCTCCGTAGCCTTCAATCTCTTCGGCAATTTTTTTGGCAGATCGTTTTTTAGTCCCCTTGAAAAGCATATGCTCAATAAAATGGCTGATTCCGTTGTTCTTCTTGTTTTCATCTCTAGAACCTACATTAAACCAGAATCCGAGCGAAAAAGACTGCACATGCGGAATAAATTCCGAAATAATCTTAACTCCTGAAGGGAGAATTGTTTTATTATAATTAGACAATTTGTTTTTCAGTAAAATAAGGGAGCGAAATATAGATAAACACACCCGGTTAATCAAGGAAGATTGAGCTAGAGAGTAAGTTATGCCTGCAGATTTTTGTGGAATTATTTAATTGCAGCGGCTCCGGCAAATTTCTCTAAATATTTTAAATAAAAGTTTCCAATGCTAGTGTAAGCTTTTTTCAAAGTTTCTTCATTCGGCAGAAATGCAACTCTAAAATGCTGGGTACCCGGTATTTGTCCGAATCCGCTTCCGGGTACAACAACAACACCGGTTTCTTTAATTAATTCCGAAACAAAATGGCTGTCATTCTGCTCCATGTGGAGCCGCGGGAAGGCATAAAAAGCACCTTCCGGCTTTACACAGGATATCCCCGGAATAGAGTTCAGCATTTTAACTGTAATGTCTCTTCTTAAAGTTAATTTTTTCTTTGCTTCAATCAGGTGCGATTGATCTTCCTGTAAAGCAGTCTTAATCGCATATTGTTCGGGATGATTAGCAGAAAGAGGGGCGCGCAAAATTTTATTAATTGCTTCAATGTAATTTTTCAGTATTGAATAATTTCCGCTCACTATTCCCCAACCTATTCTAAATCCCGGTACGAAATAGTTTTTGGAAAGACCCCCGAACGTAACACATGAAACATCTTTATTTAAAGAAGCAATGGATATATGATTTTTCCCATCAAATAAAAGCTTATCATAAATCTCATCTGCAAATATTATTAGGTTATGTTCCAAAGCTATTTCAACTATTTTCTGCAGAGTATCAGCTTTATACAAGGAACCGGTCGGATTATTAGGATTAATTAAAATTATTCCACGGGTATCTTTATTTATTTTACTTTTTATATCATCAACATCGGGCTGCCAACTATCCTTCTCGTTCAGGTAATAAGGATTTTCCATCGTTCTCAGCTTGCTGGCTACTGCTGTGTATAAAGGATAACCGGGAGTCGGTGTTAAAATATTTTCTCCTTCGTTTACCAAAGCTGTCAGACATATATCTATTGCTTCGCTGGCACCGGTAGTGATAAAAATATCCTGGACATTTATAATGTTTTTCTTCTCTGCTTCTACTTCAACTGCTTTAACAGCCTCGGTTATACCGGAAGAAGGAGCATAACCATTTTTATTTTCCAGCATTGCCTTGAATGTGGTTTCAATAATATGTCTCGGAGTTATAAAATCAAAAAGATTAGGATCACCGATATTAAGATAAAGCATCTCCTTTCCGCTCTTTGCAGCCTGGTTAGCCAGCACTACAATATCTCTGACGGCATATTTTATATTTTCAGTACGATAAGCAGGTTTTATTTCTTTTTGGTTGCTCATAATTGAATTGAAGTATCTGTTAAATTTATTTATAAACTTAATCCATTTACCCTTTAGTATCAATTTATTAATTATTTATGATACTGTAATTTAAAATCTCAAGCTGTAATAAAAATAGTATTCGCTGCTAAGTAATAAATCTCTGCATACCTGTAATTTTAACCTAAAAACAGAATAATAACTGATTCAGAAATATTCCTTTTCCACAATCTTAATATAAATTTTATGCTGAGAACTTTATTTCGCCCCATTCAAAGTAATTTTTACCTTTTCATCATTTTTAGAAGAAAAAAAACCATAAACAAAATAATTAAGTGCAAGTTCATGGCGGCTATTCCTGAAGATGAGCCCGAAAAATAAATGAATGGTACTAAAATTGTTAAGTAACTATAAAATTTTTATTTATAAGCAATTTGAAGGGAATTCGGTTTGGCTACAAGCAATAAATCATCCGATAAAGAGTTAATGCTGGAAATAGCGAACTTCGATTCAAATGCATTCGGTCATCTTTACG
>JBLNGL010000010.1:0-3416 GCA_050264735.1 Ignavibacteria bacterium
GCAAGGACAAAAAATACTACCATGTTTTTTATAGTCACTCCGCTTCGCTTCGTTAGCCTTTAGTATCCGGCAGTATTTTTCGCCTTGCCTTCTATCAGTTAAACTAAAGACAATTTTGTTGACTAAGGGGCAAAAAATGTTTTTGGGGGCATCGTGCCCTTTAACTGAAAAAGAAAGGAAAGAAAATGGACAAGAAAGAAACAACTCCGGTTCAATTCCAAATCAACTGGGAAAAGCTCATACCTAAGCATAACTGCAAGCTGCACTTAAAAATTCTCATGGAAGTGCATGATGTAAATTCATTTCAAAATATTGTCACCTACAGAAAAAGCAATGTAAAATTTGTAATAAGGTTTTTGAACTATCTGATCCGGAAGGAATAAAATGAAAGTATATTACAGCAGCCATCCGTCTAAGAGGGACTTTAAAAAGGTCCCTCAGATTAAAATTAAGAATGAAGAGTTAAGGTATTCCGGTTTTAATATTGGGAAAGAATTCGCGGTTATATATCAGCCTGGTAAAATTACTTTAGTTCTTGTTGCAAGAGAAGGGAATACTAAGTAAGTTTTAATCATCTTATGCACCAATTAACTAATAAATATAATCAATCAAAAAAAACAAATCTCAGTAAGGAGTTAGTCCATACCAACTCCATACCACTCCATACCAAAGTAAGCGGGATTTTAGGAAGGCCAGAAAACAAAAAAAGCCTCAATTCATTTAGAATTGAAGCTTTTCTAAGCGGGGCCGACGAGACTCGAACTCGCGACCTCCTGCGTGACAGGCAGGCGTTCTAACCAACTGAACTACGACCCCGGATTCCATGCTTACCAAAAATAAAAAAAGATATTTAAAATATATCTGTTGAACAATGTAAAATCAACCCTTCTTTGCCATTCAATTACTCACCGAAAGAAATTCCGATAGCTTTTGCTACTATAAGCGCCTGCGTTTCAGGTTTTACTAATTTCTGCTTTGATATGGCATCCTCTATTCTTACATTTTTTACATCGGCTCCCTTCAATGCAACCATTCTGCCAAACTTTCCCTGTGCCGCCAATTCAACTGCAAAAGCACCGAACTTAGTCGATAGTATTCTATCAAAGGGTGTAGGACTGCCCCCTCTCTGCAGATGTCCCAAACCTGTTACTCTTGTCTCTCTGCCCGTATTATCTTCAATTTCTCTAGCAACAACTTCCCCTACTCCTCCGAGCTGGACAGGATCGTGCCTTTTTATATCTTCCCCTTTCACTATCATTTGTCCATCCAACGGTTTTGCTCCTTCGGCAACGCATACGAGACTGAATTTCTTTCCCATCAGTTCTCGTTTTAATATCTTATCATAAATTTTTTCCCATGAGAAAGGAATTTCAGGAATCAAAATAATATCTGCTCCGCCGGCTAATCCTCCGTTTAAAGCAATCCAGCCTGCGTAACGCCCCATTACTTCCATAACTATCACGCGATGATGCGACGAAGCGGTTGTATGTAACCGATCGAGCGACGTAGCTACAACGTAAACGGCAGAATCATGTCCGAATGTTAAATCGGTTGCTTCCAGATCATTATCAATGGTTTTAGGAACCCCTATCATATTCATTCCCATATCACCTAATTTTTTACAGATATGCATAGTGCCGTCACCACCGACTGCAATTAATGCATCTAGGTTCCAGGCATTATAATTTTTTAAAGCTGAACTTGATTTATCAACTATCTCAATCCCGCTTTCTTTTTGAACCGGCCAGTGAAAAGGATCACCTTTATTTGAAGAACCAAGAATAGTTCCGCCGGTTGCTAAAATACCTGAGACATCTTCATTTTTTAATTCTCTTGCTCTTCCTTCAACCAATCCTTCGAATCCGTCCAGAATACCAAGGACAGACATACCATAATCTTGAGCAGGTTTTGTAACACCTCTAATTACTGCATTTAATCCCGGGCAGTCCCCCCCGCCCGTTAAAACTCCAATACGCATTACTTTTTGTTTACTCATTTTATCCTTCAGATATAGCTTTTACTGTTAGTTTTTATCTTTTGAAAACTAAAAATAACCATTTTAGAGCCTAAATTGAAGCAAAAATGAAAATATCACATGAACTATTCTATACACTAATTGAATATTTTACTGGACTTCCGAAAAATGAGAATAATCAGAATGAATAATTAGGTTTTTTTTTGCTGGAACAGATTTTGCGACTTTATTTCTTTTATTGAATGAGGCAGGATGCGGCTTTACATTGACAAATTTATATGATAACAGTAGTTTCTAGTGGCAAAGTTAGTGTTCAAAGGAGTTATTTTATGAAACTAAATAAAAATAAATGCAGACAAATATTATTTTCATTTATAATAGTAATTTTTAGTACGGCACTTTATGCACAGGGCGAAAACAAAGCTGATGCTGCAAAAAATTTATCGGTTAAGCTGCAGCAGAAAGTTCTTTTATCGGATGAACAAACAAGAAAAGTGGAAAGAATTTATGCGGAATATATTAATTCAAACGATAAAACCGCTCAAGTTGCCGCAGATAAAAAAATCATAGCTTTGCTTGATGAAAGACAAAAAGCAAAATATGAAATTGTTAAAAACGATATGTGGAATGAAGTGAATAAAGCGGCATCTAATCATTAAAATTTAATCATAAAATATTTTTTAGAGGGCAGATACTTTTTTAAAAAGGGAAAAATACCGGGATTAAAAGTGATGCCAGTATCCAAAAGATTATATTCAGCGGAGTACCGACTTTAATAAAATCGATGATCCGATATCTTCCCGGATTAAAAATCATTAAGTGAGTCTGATAACCGATCGGCATCATGAATGCAAGAGAGGCAGCGAACATAACTGTAATTAAAAACGGCCGGGGATCAAGATCCAGACTTGCAGCCGTTGAAATTGCAATAGGAGTCATTAATGCCGCGGTTGCATTATTCGACATGGCTTCAGTTAGAATCAAAGTTATCAGGTAGAAAGCAGACAAAATTAAATTGGGCCCCAAACTTCCTGCAACCGAAAGAATTGAACCGGCTAAAAACTTTGCAGTCCCTGTTTTCTGCATAGCCAGGCCTAAAGAAATAGAACCGGCTAAAAGCATAATTACCTGCCAATTAATTGCCTTGTAAGCATTCTCCAACGAAATACAACGGGTAAGAACTAAAAGAATACTTCCCATTATTGCTGCAGTAGATATAGGCAGTATTTCCATGCTTGCAGTGATTACTACTCCCAGCATAATCACTATGGAAAGAACTATTTTGGATTTTTTAAAAGTCGGCGGTTCTACTTCGGATACAACAACAAAGGCTTCATTATCTCTCAGCCGTTCAAAATTTATTTTGCTGATTTCGATCAGCAAGGCATCGCCTGCCATCAATGCTGTAGTAGCCACATTTTCGTACATAATCATTCCTCTG
>JBLNGL010000011.1:0-3459 GCA_050264735.1 Ignavibacteria bacterium
CAATAGTGCATGTTTTATTTTCAACTTCCCCGGATCTCTTGCAAAAAGAAGTGAAATCATGTTTGCCTAAAATTAGTTTTGACAGATTATTAAGAGCTGTTATTTCCACGCCGCCGCTGTAAAAAAAAGAGTAGGGATGTAAAAAAGGAGATTTATAAGTTGATATTAAATAAAGGTAGCTTCTTTTTTTTGCATCGAAACGGGCATTAAAATTTACGGCGGCTTCTTCAATTTTAAGAATGGAGATGTCTGAGGGCAGGATAGAATTTAGTGAATACCAGAATTTTTTAGGATCAAAATTCTTTTCGGTTTTGAAATTTGCCGTCTGCCCGACTGCATGAACGCCGGCATCGGTTCTTCCTGATCCGATAAGATTTACTTTTTCTTTTAAAATTACTTCTATTGCATCGGTAATTTCCTGCTGAATGGTTAAAGAATTTTCCTGGATCTGCCATCCCGAATAATTTGTCCCGTCATATTGAATTGTCAGTTTAAAATTTTTCAAAAACAAGCCGTGGGAGTTTAAATTTTAAGATGTTGTGATATAATTAAAGATCATCATAAAATATAGGATCTAAATTGGTACGAAAATTAACAAAATATTGAATCAATTCAGCGGAGTGTATTCAATGCTTTGGATTATATTTGCAATACTTGTGACTTTGTGGGTAATAGGACTTATGAACCAGTTTAAATTAGGAGGATTGATTCATCTTCTGGTTGTTTTCGCGTTGGCAGTTGTTATTCTTCAATTTATGACAAGAAGGAGAAGACTCTAACAAATTAATCCTTTTTCATTTACTTCTATCAGTTTTTCAGCAGCAAATTGTGCCGCGAGTTTATTCTTATCGCCGGCTAAAACAGTAATCATCTGATCCGGAAATATATTCTCTAAGGAAGCCTGGTTCACCTGCTCTAATGAAACGCGCCTGAGCTTTTCAATGTATGTCCGGAAATGATTATCAGGAAGCTGATGAATAAACATTCTCGACATAGCGGAAGCAATTTGTGAATTTGTTTCAAAATTTGACGGGAATTTTCTGATGATTGAGGACTTAGCAAATTCAATTTCTTCATGCTTTACTCCATTTCTGATCCCATTAAGCTCATTAAATAATTCCTTAACCGCGTCAGCAGTATTTAATGCTCCTACCGAGGTTGATACAATAAAGTATGCGCACTCCTTGTAATAATAAAAACTTGAAGCTGCACCGTAGGTAAATCCTTTTTCTTCCCTCAGATTTAAATTTATTCTGCTCGAAAATTGACCGCCTAAAACCGAATTTAAAATCATTTTCGGGAAAAAATCATAATCATTCCTTTTTGAAGAAACGTGCCCGATCCTGATTTCAGTTTGTACCGAATTCTCCCTGTTTATGAAATATATTTTCTGCAGGTTCTGATCCTTCTGTATATTTACGGGAATCTGTTTTACATCTTTTGCTTTCCAGTTTTGGAAATAATAATTTATTTTTTCTTCCAGCTCAGGCCGGGTTATATCACCTACTGCAATCAACGCTGATTTATTAGGTGCAAAATAATTTTCATAAAAAAGCCTTATGTCTTCGTTTGAAATCTGACGGACATTCTCTTCATAGCCTAAGATGGGATAAGCATAAGGGTTTTCTTTCCTGAAGAGCAGATAATCGAAAGCGGTATTTGCAATTTCATCGGGATCATCCTTCATCTGCAGGATTCTTGTGAGAACTTTCCTCTGTTCTCTTTCATAATCTTCCTTTAACAGGCGGGGACTGGTAATAATTGCTGCAAGAAGGCTCAAAGATTTTTCATAGTTTTCCTTTAAAGTTCTAAGAGAGAAATAGATGCAGTCGCTATTGCATCTGATGTCGAAATTTGTACCGAGAAGCTCAAATTCATCGCTCAGCTCCAATGCCGAGTGCTGGCCTGCTCCTTCGTCTATCATCATCGAGAAAAGGTTTGCCAATCCTTTTTTACCCGGCTGATCAAATTTACTTCCCGATTCCGATACAATATTTAAACGCAGAATAGGTAAATTGTGCCTTTCCACAAAATAAACCGTCAAACCGTTTTCAAGCTTGAATATTTGTATCCGAGGAACAATGAAATCCAGATCTTCGGAAGGAATCGGTTTTATGCTGCGGTAATTTTCCATCTCACTATTTCTTTTCTTTTGGTAAAATGTGCAGCTCAAGGTGAGGTTTGGTCAAGTATTTTCCCGCTATTGCAGGAACCATTTCAATGTTCACTTCTTCATACCGGTTAAGATCATAATTAAATGAATTCGGTTCGCCCAGGTAGAAATTATAAAAATTCAATTGGTCGGCAAGAGAATCAACATTTTGAAGAGAATAAATAAAACCCGATTTTATTCCGTTTTTTGATCTTAATAATTCTCTTTCAGTTACACCTTGCTTTCTTACCTCGTCTAATACTTCGAAAATTTTTTGCTTTAAAGTTGTTAAAGATATTCCAGGCCTGGCAGTTGCGATAATCATAAAATGTCCTCCGAATTTTCCGGAGTACTGAAAAGCAGTAACATCCTGCGCCAGTTCGTAATCGTAAACAAGAAATTTATACAAGCGGGAATTTTTGGATCCGCTTAGGATATCCGCAAGAATATCCAAGCCAGCATCATCCTTGCCGAATGCTTTATCGCTGTGCCATGCTAAATAAATTCGTCCAAGATTTACATTATCTTCATAAATAATAAATTTGTCTTCGCTTAATTCGGCATTTGAAGGATTCAAAGGCCGCAGAGAATTTTGTGATGGAAGTCCGTCAAAATACTTTTCAATCAGTTCTTTTCCTCTTTCAGGATCAAAATGACCGGAAAGAACCAACGAAGCATTTGAAGGAGAATAAAATTTCCTGAAAAAATTCCGAACATCATCCAAAGTATAACTGGATATATCATTGAGAAAACCGATTGTGGGC
This sequence comes from Ignavibacteria bacterium, assembly GCA_050264735.1. Lineage (GTDB taxonomy): Bacteria > Bacteroidota > Ignavibacteria > Ignavibacteriales > Ignavibacteriaceae > DATKLQ01. The sequence continues at coordinate 2,917 of JBLNGL010000011.1, forward strand.
CAGCTGTAGGGATGTTTTTCGGAGTAGAGATTAGAAATCATAATTTCCCATGCCAAACCGTAAGGCTGGTTATCATATCTTTCAAGCCTCTCATTTTTAACCACGCCAATCTGGTTTTCAAGCTTTTCCCGGTTTAAAGAAGGAAGGAGATAACCCATCCGGTCAGACTCCAGCCAAAGAATTAATTCCAGGAAATTTGACGGAACCTTTTCATAGTAGTTTGTTCTATCGAATCCGGTTGATCCGTTCAAACTTCCGCCTGCTTCCTGGATAAATCTGAAATGCATCTCCTTGGCGACATTTTGAGAACCCTGGAACATCATATGTTCAAAGAAATGCGCCAGACCGGTTTTGCCTCTTTTTTCGTTAGCCGAACCGACTTTATACCAGATATTCGAAGCTACAAACGGAATATTTTTAATGGGATGAAGTATTACTTCAAGTCCGTTCTGAAGCTTGTATTTTTCATATTTAATATTTAATAAATTCATAATAAATAATTGAATTAAGGAAGATTCAGCCGGGACAATTCAGATGATAATA
>JBLNGL010000012.1:0-17170 GCA_050264735.1 Ignavibacteria bacterium
GAAAGAGGAATATAGAATTTTTATGTCGGTTGATCTTAATTCGTCTACTGCCATTGCAGAAAAATTAGGGGATCGGAAATATCATGAACTTTTAAAAGATTTTTTTGGGGATATAACAAATCCTATTCTCGATAATAACGGGGAGATCTATCAGTATGTCGGCGATGAAGTAATTATTGCATGGAAATATGAAAATGGAATTGAAAACAGCCAATGTATAAACTGCTTCTTTGATATGAAAAGAAGCCTTGAAGAAAAAAAAGAAAAATATAATTTCACCTACGGCTTATTCCCTTCATTTAAATCCGGAATTCATTGGGGGAAAGTTGTTGTCGGGGAAATCGGAGTAATTAAGAGGGACATTACATATTCAGGCGATGTAATGAATATAACTGCAAGGATTCGGGACAAATGCAAGGAATTTGATGTGGATGTAATTGCTTCTGCAGATTTATTGGGAAAACTCAATCTAACGAATTATACTACTCGAAATCTTGGAGCCATCATACTGAGAGGGAAGGAAAAAGAAGTGCTTTTAGCATCACTTGCACCGGCAGGATAGTTTTAATATTAAAAAATGAACTTCAGCAAGGATGATATAAAAAAAATAAAATATCGTTATTCATTCTCTTTTTAATAGAAGAATAAATTACCATTATAAAAGAGAATTTTTCTTAAATAATTTTCAACAATCTCAGCCGGAGGCTGATGAGCCTCAGGCACAAATGCTCAATCCTTAATATTCATTTATGTCCTAAATTGAAAATTGATTATTGATAGTTGAACATTGAGTGTTATTTTGGTTATCCCATTGGAGGTTAGATGTCATATAAGGTTAAAATTCTTTGGAAGAAAAAACCTGCTGAAGTTTTTACGGATATAAAATACAGCAGGTTACATAAGTGGATTTTTGACGGCGGGATTGAATTAAAGGCATCATCATCGCCGCATGTGGTTCCTGTCCCGATGTCCGATGAATCCGCCGTTGATCCTGAAGAAGCATACATTGCATCCATTTCAAGCTGTCATATGCTGTGGTTTTTATCGATTGCAGCAGGTAAAAAATTTACGATAGAAAGTTATGAAGATGAAGCTGAAGGAATTTTAACAAAAGATGAGAATGGAAAATTAGCCATGGCTGAAGTTATTTTAAAACCTGCAATAACTTTCAGCGGGAATAAAATTCCAGTACAAGATGAGATAAATGAGTTACATCATTTGGCGCATGAAAAATGCTTTATTTCAAATTCGGTAAAGACAGAAGTCAAAATTAAAAGTTAAAAGTCAAAAGTTAAAAATCAGAGTTTTTCTCCATGAAATTGCGGGTTCTCTGTGTCTCGGTAAATATTTTTCAAAGAAATTTAAAAGAACAAATAAGCTTCAGAATAAAAATTCCAAATCCGAAACTTCCAACCGGCAAGGGTTGTTTCGAATCCGAATTCCTCCATAATTAATCAATAAAACAGCGATTAAACTTTAAATGGAAAATAGTTGTCAAAATGCTGGTATTTGTTACCTAGAATTTGTATAGGCAAGGCTTTTAAGTTTAAGGAGAACCCAATGAAAAAATCAATTAAAAAAAGTAAAATTGGAAAAATTGTTTTCTTGATAACGGTATCATCTGTCATTTCAGGCTGTTCGGGCGGTATAGAAGTCCAAAGCACTTTGAATGAAAACACTATAAAGATTGACGGGAACCGCCGGGACTGGGGATCAAGCATAAATTACCTGAAGGATGACAATATCGCTTTCGGATTTAAAAATGATAAAGATAATCTTTATATAGGTCTTGTTACAGCAGATAGAGCCAAAATAATGAAGATTTTGTCAATGGGATTAACTGTCTGGCTTGAAACGGATAAAGACAAGCTCGGAATAAAATTTCCTTTAAGCACAGCTCCGGAAGAAATGCATGAAATGAGGATGAACCGGGACACCGCAGGTACTGGCAATAGAATAAAAAATTTATTAATAAACCGGAGAGATCTTCAGGTAATAAATGAAGATGATCTTCCGTTGTATACCGGCGATGCGGAAGAAGGTCCTGATTTTACAGGAAAGATCGGTTACGAAGATGAACAGCTGGTATATGAAATAAAAATACCTCTGAGGAATAATAAACTGTCTGAAAGAATTTTTGATGAAGCAACCGGCGAAGTTGAAATTAATTTTGCAACGGGTAAATTCGAGAGGAATTTTAATGGCGGAAACAGAATGGGTACAAATCCAGGTATGGGTTTCCCGCCGCAGGGTGAGGGAAGAAATATGGGAGGAATGAGAGGCAGGCGTCCGTCGGGGGAAGAAATGAATTTTGAACCCCTGGATTATAAATTTGACCTCTTGCTAAATCTTTTTTAGAGAAAGGTTCAAAAATGATTACAAGAGTATGGCACGGAAGAACAAAAAAGAAAGATGCCGAAAAATACCGGCATTATGTTGTTGAAACCGGTATTCCGGAATACCAAAAAACAGACGGCAACCTGGATATTCAGATATGGCAGAATGATGAAAAGGAAGAAACGGATATCTGGACAGTAACACGCTGGAAGGATTATAATTCTGTAAAATCTTTTGCGGGCGATGATTTCGAAAAAGCAAAATATTATCCTGAAGATAAGAAGTTCCTTCTTGAATTAGAACCTAATGTTAAGCATTATAATACTTTTCTATTTTCTAATTATCAAATTAAAAATTACATTAAGCAGATAGAAGAGCTTTATAAGGGAGAAAACTGGCTGGATGAAAATTTCCTGAAAAAATTCAAGATGCTTGATGAAGAAAAAGCATTTATTCAACCGGCGTCCGGGAAGCATTCTGCGGCTGAAATCCTTTGGCACTGCATCTACTGGCGGAGAGTCGTTCTGAAAAGAATGCAGGGAGATTTTGAGTTCGGAGAAAGAACCGAAAAGGAGCAGAATTTCCTCCCGCTTGAAAATCTTAAAGAAAAAGGATGGAACTATCTTCTGTCGGAATTCGAAAATATCCAAACGCTTTTGACAAACTTCCTGAAAACTAAGGATGATAATTTTCTTGAAGAAATATGCAAACCCGGGTACAATATCAGGTATTTAATTGAAGGAATAATTTCCCATGATGCTTACCATTTAGGGCAAATCGGATTTGTAATTACAATAAATAGTGCAAAGTTTTAATCCAGAAGATTTTTAAAACATTATGACTTCCTCCTCCGTGGAATAGATCAGCTTTTGTCTCCTCTGCTGATCATTTTATTTTTAAAAATTGGATAATTTTTTTTTAATATTTAACTTGCAATATTGAACCGTTTCAATTATTTAATTTATTTTAATCATTCCTATTAACAGAGGGCTTAAAGTCATGATTCAAAAGGATTATACCTGGCTTTATTTGGGATTAATAATTTTTTCATTTATCACCTCATCGGCTTACAGCCAGCAGGAAAAAGGGCTTGTAATCGGAAAAGAAGGCTACTTTGAGATGCCCGGCCTGAATGTGCTTGTCTATAACAATACATTTCCGGAAGGACACCAGGGGGGAGTTGAAATTATTCAGCATGGAAACCGCGTGGCAACAAACGGTGAACTACGTCTGAGTCCTTCACCGGGGCAATGGCAGCCGATCCCCAAGCTTGGAGCAGGTTATGTAGCACGCGGTGTTAGCCCGCAGGAGGTTGGACTTACCAGCCGGATTGTTGATTCCGTAAATAATGAAATAATAATGCCGTGCAGCTATCCCGACAGCAGCAGATCCAGGCAGGGATTCAATCCTATTATTTACCCTGATCTTCATATTAAGTATACTGTGCGCGTCAAGGCAAACGGGAATTCCTTTGCGATAACTATTGATCTTGAAAAACCAATTCCGGATGAGTGGGTCGGGAGAGTCGGCTACAATCTTGAATTGTTTCCGGGGGATCTTTACGGAAAAACTTATTTCATGGACAACACCGGAGGAATATTTCCGCGCCAGGCAAACGGTCCGGCTTACTTAAGTGTAGAAAAAGAAGCTGAAGTAGTTCCTCTTGCGGAAGGGAACAAGCTTGTTGTTGCACCTGAAAGTGATTTGCTTCGAATGACCATCGAAAGTTCCGCAGTTAAAATGCTGCTGCTCGACGGAAGCTTTAAGCATAATAACGGCTGGTTTACTGTACGGTCGTTAGTTCCTGCCGGGGCAGCAAAAGGAGCAATTCAGTGGACAATAACTCCGAATGTTATACCCGGCTGGATTGATAAACCGGTAGTGCATTTAAGCCAAGTCGGTTATCATCCCAATCAGCATAAAACTGCATTTATTGAGCTGGACAAGAATGATAAATCTCTAAATAATGCTTCATTAATGAAACTAGAAGCTGACGGCAGTTTTAAAATAATAAAAGAACAAAAACCTAAAAAATGGGGACAATACCTGCGTTATCAATATTTTAAATTTGATTTTCCGGAGGTTACCGAAGAGGGTATGTACGCAGTTAAATATGGAGAGTTTACAACCAATGTTTTCGGAATCCATAAGGATATTTACAAACGCCATGTCTGGCAGCCTACTATCGAGTATTTTATTCCTGTCCAGATGTGTCATATGCGGGTAAATCAAAAGTACCGTGTGTGGCACGGTGCGTGTCATCTCGACGATGCTCTGATGATGCCGCTGAACATCAGGCATTTTGACGGCTACAATAATGAAAGGGAAACATCCACCTTATCTCAATTCAAACCGCTGGAGCATGTCCCCGGCTTAAATGTCGGCGGATGGCATGATGCCGGAGATGATGATCTTAGAATTGAATCCCAGGCTCAGACTGTTTTGGCTCTTGCCTATACTTATGAAGAATTCGGAACAAACTACGATGAAACTTTAATAGATCAGAAAAACAGGCTTGTTGAGATTCATCAGCCGGACGGGAAAAACGATATACTCCAGCAAGTTGAGCACGGGGTGCTTACAATATTATCGGGCTACCGTACAATGGGAAAATTGTACCGCGGGATTATAGTTCCTACTTTAAGGCAGTATGTGCATCTCGGAGATCCATCCGCGTATACCGATAATAAAGTTTTTGATGATAAAGAAATGCTGGAGAAGGCTGCAAAAATTGATGAGCTCTGGTATAAAAAAGTTGCAAACAGGTATTCCGACATTTTTGATCCTGAATCGAATCACCAGGAGGTTCAATTAGTTATACCCGATTTGGATGACCGGCTGGTATTCATGGAGTCGAATTCCACCTGGCAGCTGATCGGTGCAGCGGCTTTAGCTGCCGCCTCCCGTGTGCTGAAGGATTATGATCCGCAGCTGTCCAAGGAATGTATTGATGCAGCGGAAGATTTATGGGAGAAAAATAATGACGGAGCCGGTGGAAACTTCGAAGACGATTATCCGGATTGGATAAAGCGATGGCTGCGATCTCAGAAAATGCATACGGCTGTTGAATTAATTCTGGCAACCAATAAAGAAGAATATAAAGACGTTCTTTGCCGGATGTCTCCGGAGATCAGAAATAATTTCGGCTGGATAGGCTGGTCTTTAGGAAAAGTATTAGATAAAATCAACTGCCCTGAATTTAAAGATTCGGTAAATGCTGCAGCAGAAGCATTTAAGCCCTTTGTGGATAGAATGTTAAAAGATTCTCCGTTCGGCTCACCGCTGTCTAATGCAGAATATATAGCTTACCGTCAATACTTCTTATATAAATACTGGCCGGATATATATCCCGCAGAATATATGTACAACATTATAAATTTTCTTCTCGGCTGCAGGCCGGGCAGTACAACAAACAGCCTGGTATCCGGCGTAGGAGCCAACTCTCCGACAATTGCTTACGGATTCAACCGGGCAGATTGGAGCTATATTCCCGGCGGTACATTCTGGAATGCGGTTAATTTGGTAAGTCCCGATTTTGCCGAAGATAAAGTCTGGCCTTACCTCTGGCAGGAAAGAGAATATATTATTACTGCTCCGTGTTATTACATGTTTTCTGTGATAGCAGCAGATAAAATATTAAACGGGAAGAAATAATGCTGAAATTTGGCTGTTAAATTTTTTCGTCTTGCCTTCTTATAAATGGAGAATAAAAAATGAATCAAATTAGTTTAAAGTATTTATTAAGAACAGCTGCGATTTTTATTTCTCTTAATTCCGCAATTTTAGCCCAATCATTGAATATTAATGCGGGTGCAGATCAATTTGTTGACTTCAGCAAAACGCACACTGTAAAATTAAACGGCAGCAGATCATCTGTTGATATAAAAATAAAATGGAGCTGCCCGCAGAATCAGCAGGTTATATTTAAAGATGATTCCGATCCTGAAACGGAAGTGACGTTTCCCCGTCAAGGTTATTATCTGCTGCTCGTTTCATCTGCTGCTCAAAATTTAGCGGATACTGTTATCCTTAATGTATTCGAACCGAAATCCTACGAACCGCGCCTGAACGATCTTGTAGGATTAATGACGATTGAGGAAAAAATCAGCCAGTTATCTAATCAGGCTGCAGGTATTCCCCGGATTGGGATAGCTGGATATAATTATTGGAGCGAAGCTCTGCACGGCATCCTCCATGAAGGAGTAACTTCTTTTCCCCAGGCTGTTGCACTCGGTTCAACATGGGATCCGGATCTAGTTTTCCGGGTTGCCGATGCTATTTCGGATGAAGCAAGAGTAAAAAATAAAACTGAAGGAAAAGGACTTACTTACTGGAGTCCGACAATAAATATTGCACGCGATCCACGGTGGGGAAGAAATGAAGAATCATACAGTGAAGATCCCTGCCTGCTTTCACAAATGGGAGTTGCTTTTATAAAAGGTATGCAGGGCAGAGATACTTTTTATTTAAAAGCGGTCTCAACTCCTAAACATTTCATTGCCAATAATGAAGAATCCCGCCGTCATAACGGATCCTCCGATGTTGACATGAGAAGTTTATGGGAATATTTTATGCCCGCTTTCAAAAACGCAATTACCGTGGGTAAGGCTTATTCGCTAATGGGCGCATATAATGAATTAAATCAAGTGCCTTGCTGCACCAACAGCTATTTGCTTACTGACGTCCTAAGGCGTAAATGGGGATTTGAGGGTTATGTTGTTTCCGACTGCGGAGCCATAAATGATATGGTAAGCGGGCATCATTTTTACAGCACCGGGCCAGAAGCTTCTGCGCGAAGCGTTCTTGCCGGATGCGATTTAAATTGCGGCGAATACTACCGCCTTTATCTCAAAGATGCGCTGGATCAGGATTTAATTGAGGAAAAAGATATTGATAAAGCCGTAAAGAGAGTTCTTTCGGCAAGGTTCCGACTCGGTGAATTTGATCCTACTGAGCTGGTTCCCTATTCATCCATACCAAAAGAAAAATTGGACAGCAAAGAACACCGCGATCTGGCGCTTGAAGCTGCACAAAAGGCAATTGTTCTTCTGAAGAATGACGGCATATTGCCAATCGATAAGAATGAAATTAAATCAATAGCAGTAATAGGTCCTAATGCCGACCCGATTGAACTCGGGATTTACAGCGGCTGGCCGAATGTTCAGGTTAGTCCACTCGAAGGGATAAAAACCAAGGCATTATCTCACGGAATACAAGTAGATTATTCGAAAGGATGCGATATCGGCGGAGGATTGTTAAGTCCGATCGGTTTGAAATATTTTTCCGAAATTGAAGGGACAGCAAAAACGGGCATGAAAGGAGAATATTTTGATAATATGAATTTATCGGGAACGCCGGTACTAACACGCGTTGATTCAATGATCGATTTCAGTTTCAATGCAGCATCACCCGGGCCTGGCGTACCGAATGATAAATTTTCAATCCGGTGGAAAGGAAAAATCAAACCGCCGGAGATAATTAATATTTTAGGCACAAGGACGGACGACGGAGCACGTCTTTACCTGGATAAAAAATTAATAATTGAAGACTGGACTGAGCACGGGGAAAAACCGAACAGCGCTGCCGTTCACTTGGAGCCGGGAAAGGAATATGAAATTGTATTTGAGCATTTTGATAACAGCCTCGGCGCTGCTGCAAGACTGACATGGGACCTCGGTCAGAAAGATTTTGATCAGGCTAAAAAAATTGCTGAAGGCAAAGATCTTGTTGTTCTTATGCTGGGAACTTCACCGGGAATTTCCCAGGAAGAATTGGATAGAAATGAAATTGAACTGCCCGAAGTGCAGAGAGAACTCGTAAAACAAATTTCAGAAGTGAATAAGAATATTGTTATAGTTCTTATCAACGGTGGACCTGTTGCACTAGCCGGGACGGAAAAATATGCAAAAGCAATTGTTGAAGCATGGTATACCGGGCAGTCGACCGGGACAGCATTGGCCGATGTGCTGTTCGGCGATGTTAACCCGGGCGGAAAGCTTCCGGAAACGTTTTATGCATCCACGGATCAGCTTCCTCCTTTTTCCGATTACGATATAATAAACAACGGCCGTACATATATGTATTTTGAAAAGCCGGTTCTCTTTCCTTTCGGCCACGGACTTTCCTACACCAAATTTGCTTACAGCAGTTTAAAATTAAATGCAAATAAAATTAAGAAGGACGGCGAGATTGAAATTGAATTCACAATAAAAAACGCAGGCAGTTATAAAGGCGATGAGGTAGTCCAGGTTTATGCTAAAGATCTGAAAGCATCGGTAAAAGTGCCTATTCATAAGCTGGTAAGATTTAAAAGGATTACGCTTAAACCTAATGAATCTCAAACATTAAAATTTATTTTACCAGCTTCCGAGCTTTCATTTTACGATAACAAAACTAATGATTTTATTGTTGAGCCGGGAGAATTTGAAATACGGGTGGGGAGCTCGTCGAAGGATATAAGGCTAAAAGATACCTTTATAGTAGAATAAATTATTTTTAAATATTTATATCCTTAATTGCGGATTTCGAATTTCGAATTGCAGATTTTTCCAATTTCTTTAGTTACTTCGCAGGATATGTTCTTTTGCCTTGAGCAGAATCTTTGCTGAATAGTCAACAGCAGTATTTTTTTTTACTTTAGTGATCAGCCATTCGGTATTTTTATCAGGACTACACCGTTCCCAAAAATGCAGTTATAAATAACGATTAATCACTATGATATTGATAGATTGCATTGCAGTAATAGGTGCTCCTTCGAGATTCGAGCAAGGGCTTTCATTATCAACGAAAAAAGCAAAAAAGACTCCGCCTATAAGTCAGCAGCTTACAGCCGATATCAAAGTAAATATTTGGACTAAGTCAGGACTCCGCTGTCTATAGCATTTTTAATCAACGTCCCGATTTTATCAACACTTCCGGGAACTGCTGAATCCGGATAAAATGTTATATACACGGAATTAATATTTCGAAGTGCCGGCTCCAGGTAGTTTCATCCGACCAATCGAATAAACTCCGCATGATCCTCCCAAAAGGGCTGCTCGCGGCTATCCTTCTTCAATTCACGATTGGACCGGCCGAAGTAATTATTATGACTTTATTTTTCACAGTTCTTCAAATTTCTCCCCGTTGCTCTCCTGTGATCTATTTTTACAATATATTTTTAATTTTTTTATAATTTTATGCGTAATTGTAAATATAAAAAAATGAGGATAAAATGACGGACTTATCATTAGAAACTTCAGTTGTAATTAATGCCCCGGTTGAAAAGGTCTGGGATGCGTTGGTCAACCCTAAAATGATCAAAAAATATTTATTTGGTACAGATGCAGTCTCCGACTGGAAAGCCGGGAGCCCGCTTCACTTTAAAGGTGTTTGGGAAGGGAAAGAATATTTTGATAAAGGAAAAATTTTGAAATCAGAACCGAATAAAATTTTTCAATATTCTTATTTCAGCTCGTTTTCAAACATGGAAGACAAAGAGAAAAATTATCAAATAATAACTTATAAGTTATCTAAAGAAAAAGACGGTACTAAGCTTACGTTAATCCAGGAAAATATCCCGACACAGGAAAGCATAGAACACAGCGAACAAAACTGGACTTCCGTGTTAAATACACTTAAGGATATTCTGGAGCATCCGGATAAAAATTAAAACTTGCATATATGACAATAAGAGAGTTTAAAAAACTTGCGCTCTCATTTCCAAACACTATAGAAGCTCCTCATTTCGACCGGACGGCTTTTAAGGTAATTGATAAAAGGATTTTTGCTACTTTGCACGAAAAGAGCGGGAAAGCTAATCTAAAATTTTCAGAAAAGGATCAGACTTTTTTTTGCTCCCTGTATAAAAAGGCAATTTACCCTGTTCCTAACAAATGGGGCATGCAAGGCTGGACCACAATTGAGCTGAATAAAATATCCGATGGAATAATGCTGGATGCATTGAATACTGCTTTTAAAGAGGTTTTTAAATCAAAGATTAAAAAATAATTCAGAATTAAATCAGGTTTTACCTCTTTTAATCCTCAGAATGATCTTGAATAATTCATTTTATCACCAACGGAACCAATCCTAATGCGATAACATTAATCCATGCTGCGGAATCAAGCATCTGTAATTTAAAAGCATCCTGCATTGCAGGGATTCCAATCACTATTAATTGCATAAGAAGCCCGTGGAAATTGCTTCTGCAACGCCGGGAAAAAATTGGTTAAGAGTATAATGAGTGGATAAAATATCTAATTGGCAAAAATTAAAGAAAGCAAACTGATAAGCAATCAGCACGACTGATTATAAAAATTTTCTACTTAAAAGTGCAAGGTGGAGGAGAATCTATAAAATTTTCCACTATAACCGGTTTTCGTTTTTTCAATTTTTTTTCCGGAATAAAGAATAGTGATTTACTCTATTGCAACAATGGAAGGAGCTGAAAATTGAAATTTATTGAAGCCGGAATAAAAAGAGCTTTGTTGAAATAGATTGAAATGATCTTTATCTCCCTTTGATGTGTGGGAGTAAAAACCGAACATGAACTGAAATGCGGGAAATATAAGATGTTCGTTCCTTATTCTGAATCCTAATCCATATACCTGGTAAAGCTTGCTGGCAAATAATGAATTATTGTTTGAAGAGATCAGGCCAAAATCGGCAAAGGCAATAAGTGCCAACTTAAATTCGAAGAATTTTAACGGGACAAAAATATTAAGCTCATAATTAAATACCAGTTTCTTTGCTCCTTTTAAGCTGCCGTCCGAGAAACCTCTGATTCCGCTTTCATTGTTTATGTTCAGAATATCCCACGGCATCAATGGATCAAAGCTGTATGAATAGCTGCTTTTAAGATAATGCCTCCATCTCCATTTGCCAGATACATATAGATTTGAAAAATAAAATAGCTCCAGAATGGATGTGCGGTTTAACCATTCCTTATTTCCCCGGAACGCTCCGATTTGAAAACTTCCGAGGAAATAACCGTGTAAATCATTTTGAAAGCTGTAGCCCGTTTTTAATCCGAAGTAGGTTCTTTTGTAATTTATCCCGTTTTCATAACCGATCAAAAATGCAATCATCTGCAAAAGGGGAATGTCTTCAGTTCTCCCGAGACCAAATATATAATTATCCTGATAATATGTTCTGTTCAAAAATCCTATGCGGCCCAGATAAAATGTATGATCCTGAAATAAGTTAAGTGTGTCTGATTTAGGATTCTGAGTATAATTATTTCTGGTAATCCTGCCTGAGATATTGAATTTATTCCGGTTTTCTTTGGTTGCATCAGTTAGTCTTAAATCGAATGCATACCCAAGCCAGAAATCCTGCTGGGTATACCGGACTGTTTCCATAGTCCCTGCAGAATTCAATATTTCAGGATACCTGGTAGTCAGCCAATGCTGACCCGCTCCTCCTGCCCAGCTTATGATTGGAGAGAAAAAATCCCTGCCGATGCTAAGTCCATATTGCTGACGGTTAAAATCTGATTCATAATATATATTTGCCGAAAGAAAAGTTCTTTCAATGTTGTTAAAGGAATAGCTGCCGAACCAGTCCCAGCCGTTAGAATAATTAGGATCAAATTTAAGTCCCCCTTTGAACTCATTGCCATAACCAAGGAAGTTAATATCTTTAATAGAAATCCCTCCGGTATTGTTATTTGAACTATATGCTACGCTGCCGCTAAGACTCCAGATATCCTGAGTATATACATTAATATCAACGCTGTCAAGGTTGTTTTTAATTATCTGTGGAATAACTCTGGCATCATATATATAGGGATTTTCCCTTATTATCCTTTCACTTTCATATATGTTAAATGGATTGAGTCTATCCCCTTCAGAAAAAATCAGCTGGTTTTTAATAATCCATTCTTTTGAATTGGTATGAAGATAATTCCCCGTCCGTTCTAACCAGCTGCGTACAGTATCTTTAGGATCAGTCACTGAAGTTCCGAATACGTCAAGCACTTCAATATGGATTTTCCTGATAATTTTTCCTTCGAATTTTTTTATTTTTTCCCTGTCGGCATCAAGCAGGGTACTTCTTGATTGATTCTTCTCATTATTTATTAAAATCAAATTTAAGAGCCAGGAAAAAAAATTATCCTTCTTCGCGTACTCCTTAACCTCCTGAACTGTTTTACTTGTGTCTGCAGGTTCAATACTTTTCTCCTTCGCAGCAAGAAATTCAGATTTGAATGTTATCAAAATGTTGAAAGTAAGAATATAGTATATGAATTTCGGCGGTCTATTTTTTAGGTACATCGACTAACATAGTGCTTATTTCGAACAATCACATTCCTTTATAAAAGTCCGGGCGGGCGCTAATCCTTTGAAATTATTCCCGTTCAGTTTGAAACTTGCGGACTCTGGATTATGCATCAGGTCATTGCCTTAGAATCTTCGTGAATTTAACTGGACTCATCCAATTTTTAATAATATACCTGTGTGTACAATTTAGAGGTGTGATTAAACAGGATTTAATAGACATTATCATGCCTTCAGTTCAATTTTAGCCCAAATGAAATGCAGAATGTCATAAATGGCAAACAAACCATTGATTAGAATTCCGATTATTATTCTCATCAAGTAAAGAATTGAAAATATTTTTTAATATTTAAGATGGAGAACAAAGATTTACTGCATTTGAACTATAATCAGATAGCCGGCTTAAAACTCAAGGATCTGCGGTTAAGCATTAGTGGTTCTATTCTTGAAGACCGGATAAAGAAATTATTAAATGAGCTTGAGTATAAAAGACTTCAATTCAGACCTCATATCTGGATTTCCGAGGGATGGTTTACGCCGGATGATATTCCCGGCTTTGGGGTGCCTTTTTATCTACTGCACAAAAAATTAATAAAACTTGAAAAAAGAGAAATGTTTGAAGCAGAAGGAGAGGGGATTTCCGAATGTATGAAGATACTCCGGCATGAAACCGGTCATGCCATCAGTCATGCTTACTATTTATATAAAAACAGGGAATGGAAAGATATTTTCGGGAAGTACAATGCCCGGTACCCTGTATATTATACTCCCAATCCGGGGAGCAGAAATTTTGTTGAACACTTAAATGCATGGTATGCACAAGCTCATCCTGTGGAGGATTTTGCTGAAACCTTTGCAGTCTGGTTAAATCCGAAAAGCAACTGGAAAAAGAAATATTCCGGATGGGGTGCCCTAAATAAGTTAAAGTACGTTGACCAGGTTATGAATAATCTGAAAACGAAACCGCAGCTGAATAATTCTACCGATACTTTGGATGAATTGAAGGAACTGAATAATACAATTAAAAATTATTACAAAAGGAAGAAAAAGTTTTATACAATTAAATGGCCTGAAACTTATGATAAAGACCTTAAGAAGATTTTCATTAGTAACGGATCAGGTGAACCGGCAAGCCTTTTTATGAAAAAAAGAAGAGCGAAAATCAGAAACAAGATTGCAGAGGTACTCGATGTACCCGCGTATACCATTGATCAGCTTATTTTAAATATGATTAAGAGATGCAAAGAACTAAATTATAAGAATGTAACAGACCAGGATGAAACCGAAAAAAGGCTGCTTATAATTCTTGCTGCACAATTGAACAATTATATTCACTCAGGTTATTTCAAGATACCATTATGAGAAAATTAAGGATTGCTGTTCTTATACATAAAGGTTTACTTCCGCCTAAAAGTAAAAAAGGATTTAAAGAAAAAGAAATAGAAGAATGGCGAGTTGAATACGATGTAATATCAACTTTAAACAAGCTGGGACATATTGTTAAACCTGTTGAAATGTACGGCGAGCTGGCTCCGCTAAGAGATGCTCTCGATGAATTTAAACCTCATATTGCTTTTAATCTTCTCGAGGAATTTTATGATTATCCTGTTTTTGATCAACAGGTTGCAAGTTATCTTGAGTTAAAAAAAATACCGTATACAGGCTGTAACCCGAGAGGACTCATAATCGCAAAAGATAAAGCTTTAAGCAAAAAAATTCTTTTCTATCACGACATAAAAACCCCGGAGTTTTTGGTATTTCATAAAGGAAAAAAAGTAAAAGAAAATCAGGAATTTGAATTCCCGTTATTTGTAAAATCAGTCAGCGATGAAGGTTCCGTCGGTATTACTAAAAAGTCCCTCGTAAGATCTTTTAAAGAACTTAAAGAGAGGGTAGAATACATACATAAAAATTCAAATACTTCCGCCATTACCGAAAAATTTGTGGATGGAAGAGAAATATATGTAGGCATAATAGGAAATGAAACTCTTACCGTCTTTACCCCCTGGGAACTGCATTTTACTAAAAATAAAAATATTACACCAATAGCAACCGGTAATGTAAAATGGAGTAAAAAACATCAGAAAAAGTTAGGAGTGGTGACAAAAGCTGCAAAGCTGCCTCCTGAACTGAATAAAGAATTGATTAAAATATCTAAAAAAATATTTAAAATATTAATGCTTAGCGGATACGCAAGACTCGATTTCAGGATAACTCCGGATAAAAATATCTATTTTATTGAAGCCAACGCAAATCCTTATCTGGCAAAGGATGAAGATTTTGCTCAGTCAGCGCTACATTGCAGGCTGTCCTATAAAAATCTAATAAAAAAAATAATAAATACCGGATTGAATAATCAGATAATTTTAAAAAAATAAAACGAAGAAAAGATTTTTTAGAGAATCTAGAATTTTAATCCGGCAAATTAATCAAATCTATACTATTCGCCGTCTTTTAGCGAACAAACGGTAGATCCACAATAAAAGTATTGCACCGATAACGGCGCCAATAAATCCCGCCGACTCGCCCTCCCCGTAGAATCCAAGGGCTCTGCCGAGAAAAGTAAAAATTACAGAGCCAATAATTCCGATAAGAACCGTAATAATTAATCCGCCCGGATCTTTTCCCGGCATTAGAGCTTTTGCTACAATACCTGCAAGAAGACCGATAATGATTGCCCAAATTATATCCATAATATACCTCTTTCTTAAATAGGTTTATTGTTTGATCTTTTTTCTTAGTGAAAAAATTCGCGTCATTAAAATGATTCCCGTTATAAAATCTTCATCTTTTTTAATTATGGTAAACCGATGTCTTAATGCTTTTATAATTTGATTAAGAAAATTTTTACCGGCTAATTGTATTCTCTAACTTTTTCTCCTTGAGAGAAACCTGTCATCGTTAAAGTGACCCCGGTTGTAGAATTCATCATCATTGATATGCCGGTTTTCATGCTGTATTCCCGATATCGAATTAAGTAAATTCTCTTCATATTCACGTGAAATAATTTCTCCTTTAAATATGGGATAGGATTTAAAGCTGTTGCTGTCCACATCGATAAGCACTTTGTCGCTATTAATTCCTAAAGATGCTAATCCAATGGGAATTAAAACGCGGTTTCCGGCATTGTAACGGTATTCTTTATCAATCTTAACTATTACATACCTGATCCGGCTTGATTCTTTATCTACTAGTAATTCATCAATTTTGCCGATCATTATTCCATCTAATGTAAACACATCCCAGCCCCTTATATCCGGATTGTTTCCTAAAACTTTGGAACTCTCAAGATCTTTTAGCTCATATAATCTGCTCGGCCTCGATTTGTAGAATCTATTTTCATTAAATAAATGGGAATTATAAAAATCATCCTCTCTTTCAGGGAGTTCTTCGTCAGGGTGAATTGTCCTGCGGACTTTGTTTTCGTATTCTCTCGATATGCTTTGACCAGCTTCGTAACCGGGAATTTTCAGCAAGGTAACGGTTTCAATAGTCTCTATAAAAACTGCTTTTTTCTTATCATTTAATTCTGCAGAACCGATTGGTATAAGCAAATGCCTGTTGCTGTCAATATCTCTTTTAATATCTTCATTAAGATAGAGATCAAGATAACGGACTTTCAACATTTCCGGATCTACAATAAGTTCATCGACTTTTCCTATTATCTTTTGGTCTTTACTGTATACATCCCATCCTCTTACATCCGGATCAGATTTTACTACTTCATAATTCTTTAATTCTCCCAATCTATATAAACCTTGCTTTTCCAAATTAATTTTTTCCATATTCACTCCTTAGTTTTAATTACTAAATCATTTATTCATTTCCTGAACAACTGAGCTTGACCTTCTGAAAAAATCTTTAATTTTATTTTCCTGTGCCTGGATAGGCTGATTTGTATTCAGGGATTCCGCAGTTGTTTTAACTTTTGAAACTTCCGTACTTAGATTTTTAAATTTGACTTCCTGCATGGATTTCATGAGATCAGTTGATGCGAGGAAAGCAGTTTTTATTTGTTGAATACCTGAATATGGGTTGATATTACTTGTGATCCTTTTCAGGGAATTTCCCTTATTTTCAAGGCTTCTCTTTAAAGAATCATTCTCTGCAATAATAGAATTAAGAGATTCCGAAAGCTTATTAAGACCGTTCTTCGTATAATTATGTATGTTTGTAGCATGGATGGAATCTTTAACGAAGTTGATAAATTCATCTGCCTTGCTGCCGGAGACTGAAAGATCGTTAATTTTAAAAGCGGCAGTTGAGTCAGGCAGAATATCAGCGGCTTTTTCTTTTATATACTCATTATCTTTTAATAAAAACCAGGCAGCTGCTGTTATTATAATTACCAAGATCAGGATCCATGGCCAAACTGCTTTTCTTTTTTTTTGAATTCTTATCTCAGCCATTAAACTATCTCCATTCTTTCATAATTATTTAAAAACAAATTTGGATAAAATCTTTTTTGTTGTAATGATAATTAACACTATTTATGAATGAATGTGAAAATAAACAAGCAAAAAGATGATAGTAATATCATCTTAACTCCTTTCAGATAAATAATAATTAGAAAC
>JBLNGL010000013.1:0-5648 GCA_050264735.1 Ignavibacteria bacterium
CATCCACACATAAGATTTTAGCCTTTGGATTTTTAACTTCTGCTCTTTTTAAGCTTTTTGCTTCTTTGCTGAAATCCAGCCTGATGCTTTCCGCCAAAGCCTCTTCACGTTCTTTATGTGCTTTCTTCTCGCCGATGTTTTTATTAACGCGCCGGATGACGATATCGGCAATTATAAATATGATTATTGCTAAAATAAAAAGCGGCATATTATCACTCCTTCAATTTTCACCGGCCTGAAGCAATTTATCAGCATTCAGGCTCTTATAATCTGTCAGAACTGCAGTTTATTAATTTCTCTAATTCATATTCGCTGTCGGACGGCAGAACCCTGTAGAGCCATCCTTCAAAGTAAGGATCTTTTTCCAGCAGAGTTTTGTCTTTAACTATCTCGGTATTCTTTTCAAGTATTCTTCCCGTAACGGGCGATAGTAAAGTATATTCTCTATCCGATTGATCTTTAAAATATGCACAGGAATTTCCCTGGATCAATTCTTCATCGGCAGATAAAAGGTCTATCCCTGTAAAATTATCGATTGTTTTAATAAAAAGGTCCGTTGCGCCGATTAAAATGGAACCTGTACTTTCCTCAGAAGCCCAGCTTGAATATCCCAGCCTGTAATATTTAGCAGGACATGGGACATAAACAACAGCCGAATCATCTTTCTGAGTCTTAAGCAAAGATTGAATTTCTATGTACTTCATTCCTCTTATCACGCTGCTCAATAATTCATCTGTAGTGAAGGGTTTTGGAATAAAATCGATTGCTCCGCTGTAAAGCGACCGTACTGCATTATCTACAGTCGAGAACCCTGTTGTCATAATTAAAGCCGAATTGATTTTCCTTATATTCAATTCATCTAAAAATTCAAAGCCATCCATTCCTGGCATCATTATGTCGCAGATTATCAAGCGGTAAATATTTTTTACCAGCTTTGTTAAGGCGATCTGTGCGTCAATCGCCGAATCAACTATAAAATTTTCGGATGAACAAATTTTTACCACGGCCTCAATTATTACCTGTTCATCATCAATTACCAAAATATCCCACTGCTTCTTTCCCCTGATACCAGGGGAAGCTGTTCCGTTATTCATTTTATTAATTCTGATTAAGGGGAAGATGAATAATAAAAGAAGTTCCTTTATTTAATTCGCTTTCCACTCTAATAGTTCCGTTATGGTTGTCGATAATCCCCCAGATTACCGAGAGTCCGAGTCCGGTTCCTTTCTGTCCTTTTGTACTGTAGAACGGCTCGAATATTTTTGAAAGATTTTCATTTGCAATTCCGCATCCGGTATCTGAAATTCTTATTTCCAGGTAATCTTTTTGTCCGCCGAGATCAACCGCTTCCCATTTCTGCCATGAGCAATCTTTACCAAGACAGCCCTGCACAAATCCTCTGGACGGAACTTCAAAAGTATAAACAGGTGCATTGCAATCCGGGCATCTCTTATCTTCTTCCATTAATGATATTTCACATTTAGAGCAGACGAGCTTATAATCTTTTTCGAGATTAAATGGAAAATGAAAAAGATGATGATTCCTGCCGTAAACCGGATCGAGATTCATAAAGCCCTGCTTCCCGTCCGAATATACTTTTACTTTTATTGAAGGCAGCCCGTCAATTTTAGTTTCATTATCTATCAAATCATGTCTTTTCGGACAAACAGCCTGTTTTATATGGGTTATTCCGTAAGGTGATAATTTTATCATTGAAGCAGACAACCCAATTTTTCCTCCTTTTGAACCGATTGCATCGGCAGCATTTACTAAAAGGTTGATAAAAACCTGCTGCATCTGGTTCGAATCAACTGTAACCGGAGGAATTTCTTTTTCAATATTTTTAATCAGCTCAATATGGTTTATTGATAGTTGATTTTCAACTACCGAAACGGCTCTATTAATCACTTCTTCAATATTAACCGTATTTTTTTTAGGAACCGACTGCCGTGCAAAATCCAAAAGGCTTTTAACAATCTCACGGCTGCGTTTGGTTTCCCTCACTATCACTTTCAGATCTTCATTTATTTCAGGATTATCCTGGGTCTTCTTCATTAGAAAGCTGCTGTAAGTCAGAACTCCTGTTAACGGATTATTTATTTCATGTGCAACCCCGGCTGCCAGTCTTCCCAGCGATGCCATTTTATCAGATTGAAAAAGCTGAATCCTGGCCTCAGATAGTTTTTTTGTCATGTTGTTAAATGATTTTGCCAGCAGCCCGAATTCATCCGATTTTTTTTCATCAATCACATAATTAAGATTACCGGTGCCGATTTCGCGGGTAGCATTCACAAGTTCTTTAACCGGCTTATCAACCCATTTTTTAACAAATAACCCTATCAGAAGACTTAAAGCTACAACAGCGCTTAATGCAAAAATTAATGTATCTATTTCTCCTCTTTTTATCTGGTTATCAACCTCAGATAGTGAAAGAGTTACATCCAGCACTCCAAGCATGGTTTGGCTTTTTGAATGCGCATGGCAGTCTGCAGTCCAGCATGATGTTTCATTATAAATGGGATTAATTATGCCCAGCACTCTGGAAGAATTGTTTTGGAAAATTCTTGTGCGCTCTTTAATCGGCAGTCTTTCTAGGGGTTTATTTGCGGCATGACATGCATAGCAGCCTTCGGCATTTTTATCTACCATTTTTCCTATATCCTTGCTGCTTGAAGAGTAAATTATTTCACCCTCTTTATTTAGTACTCTTACATCATGAATTCCCGGCTGATTCCCGATAGTATTAATGACAGTATGTATACGATCCCGCTGATTTAAAAGCATGTCGTACCGGGTGCTGTGTTTTACTGTTTCACTAAGCTGGTTTGCATGCCTTTCAACTTCGGCAAGAAGAGCGCTGCTTTGCGAGCGGATATTGTAGAATGAAAAAATTCCTATAATAAGAATTGCAGCAATTCCTACTATGAAAATTAATTTGAAACCGATTTTTTTAGACATTTATATTTTATAACCAAATAAGAAGCATTGAATTTGCTGAATCTTATTTTTTTGTAATCTTAATTAATTTGCCCGGTTTATCTTTTGGAAAGCTTTTATCGTCATGACAATTTGAACACTCAGGCAATTTGGAAAAATCATTTTCTGCATGACAGTCGCTGCATTCCAGCTCAGCATGTATTTCATCCAGCTTTAACCCGGCAAGATTATGATTGAAGCCTGCCGTAAAATTATTGTGGCAGGAAGTGCAGCTGTTATTCAGCTTAACAAATTTACTATTTTTATGACACTTTATGCATTCGAACTTTTCATGAAATTTATTTAAAGCCCAGCCGGTGCTGATTTTATGATTGAACGGTTTCATAGGATTATCCATATGGCACTTGCTGCATTTATCCTGTTCATGGCATTTAAAACAAGGCTGGTGATGATCATCTTTTGATTTTGATATTTTAACCTGATTAGAAGATGAGATTTTTTGCAGATTTCTTCCTTTATCATGGCATTTTGAGCAGTTTTCTTTTTGATGGCAGCTGATGCAATCGGCATTAAATTTATTTACATGTTCATCATGAAAAAATGTAACAATCTTTCCTTTATTGTAGTTTGTTTCATAAACTAATTTCTGAGGCTCCTCAACTTTCGGATGTTCTTTCCCTTTTAATTTTTCTTCACTTTGCTGAATAATATTTCCATTACTTCCTTTCAATTCATGACACGAAGTACAATCGGTTGAATGACTCCATTCTTTATGGCAGTTTATGCACTGGCGGTGAAAAGCAGCCTGTAAATCCGGTTTGCTGATATCTTCTCTTTTTCTTTCGACACTATGGCAGTCGGAACACGGCAAAACAGGTCCTGCTGTATTGTAATGATGGCATCCGATGCAGCCGCCCGACATTTGAGACATCTGCGCATGTATTTTGTGTGAAAAAACCACAGGCATATATTTATCGGAAAGCTGATCTAACTTAACTGCCTCAGGTCCTTCAACGGCAGATTGATGAACCGTTACCATATCTTCGCGAGGGCAGGGGAGCAGACATGGATCCTGTTTAGTCGGTACGTCGCATGAATGACATGATTTACAGCTTGTCTGCTTGAAAGAATGATTTTTGTTATTTTGAGCCGAGATAAGGGTTGTGAAAATTAATACCCCTAGGATAACCCTTTGCATAATCTATCCTTTGATTGTATACTTTGATTTCATAATGAAATTTTCATCAGGCCGGCTGATGACAGGGAAGTTCAAAACTATTAATCTATAAATGAGAACCAGCAATGCAACAAAACCCACAGTAACGGAGATCTCTCCGAATGAAGGAAAATAAGATCCGAATGAATAAGGCGGCGTATAAGCAACTATAAAATTATTTATTCTATTTAACAGAACCCCGAATATTACCAAGGATGAGGCTATAAATAAGAGTGATGGTGTCTGCAGGACTTTTTTTGATAAGAACATTCTCAGAGGAATAATGACTCCCACAACGATCTCAATGGTGAACATTACGCTTGCGGTATTGAATTCATTAAGATATACAAACGTTTCCCTAATAAACATATCTCCGAGCTTGAATGCCAGATAAAGCCCAAGCAGCGGGGCAACCGTATAGCCCAGCGGAGATAAAACATCCATTTCAGGTTTTGTTTTAAAAGATTTGGAAGCCAGCATTGATTCGAAAATTACCATTGGGAATCCGACCGATATAGCAGACAGTAAAAATAAAAGAGGTAAAACAGGAGTCTGCCAGAGAGGGTGCATTTTCTGTCCCGCAATTACCATCAAAGTTCCTAAAGAAGATTGATGGAGCGTAGATAAAACAACCCCCAGTATTATAAAAATGAAAATCGTTTTTCCTAATGCATTATCTAAAATTCTCAGGACTTTTTCGGCAGGTTTGTTTAAGAAAGTCAGAATTCCTTTTAATCTTACATTACCTATAAATCTTTCGGTAACCACAGGAAGAAATTCAATATATAAAACCGTTACATACATCATTACACATATACCAACTTCGAATAAAGCAGAGTTTCCGTTCCACATTATTAAAGGATGCCAGATATAATACCACCGTCCGATATCAACAAAGACTCCTATTGCTACGAAGGTGTACCCCAGCATTGCGGTAAGAAGAGCCGGACGAACTATTGAATGAAACCGTTCGCGGTGCATTATATGTCCAAGCGCGGCAGAAGTAAAACCTCCGGCGGCTAGTGCAACTCCCGCGGCTACATCAACACCAATCCACAATCCCCAAGGATATTGATTATTTAAATTTGTTACCGATCCTATCCCGAGAAAAAATCTGCCTGCAAGAAACACTAATCCGTTTAAAGCAATAATAGCCAGGACGATTACGCCGGGTGTAAAAAATTTATGCGGAACCTGAGAAGGCTTAAAATGATGCATTATTCCTCCTCATTACTTTCTTTCCGCTTCTTGCCTAACCACATGATGCCGGCAAGCAGGGCATACAACGAAGCGGGAGGAACAAAGTATGCAAATATTCCATGCTGGATCGATTCCGAAACACCGGGGGCCGGCTTTATCCCCAAATTGGGAAAGCCGATTTTTTTGAAATCCTGACCGGCTAAATAAAGCCATGAAGTGCCGCCGACTTCATTCTCTCCGTAAATATGGCTGATATATCTTTCGGGATATTTTTTGATCTTTTCCCTGGCTATTT
>JBLNGL010000014.1:0-2742 GCA_050264735.1 Ignavibacteria bacterium
TGAATTAATTAACGAATCCGTATCTTGAAAAATGAGGCAGCCTTGCATTTTCAATCTGTAATTTACCGGATTGTATTTCAACATAAAGACGATCGTATTGAGGAACGTAGTAATTTCCATCTGGCGCCATATATACGAATTTTACATTAGCCGGGTTTATACCGCTCAAATCAAGTCCAACAATGGTCAGATTGTATATTACAGGTTTTGAAAATGCTCCTGAAGGCGAGAAGGTAGTGGTTCCAAATGCGTCATTTACGGTCATGGTTACATATTTTGAACCGACAAATGAATATCTCTGGAATCTTGCATTTGCTGTAATCGATATCCACCCGATACCGCCTGCATAATTAGTATTAATTTCCAGCAGCGATTCCTGATCTCCATAAATCAATTTGCTTACGCTTGCATCCTTCTCAAGAGAATTGTTTGAGCTGGATACAATCCAATTTGGTTCGTTATCTGTAGTCTGGCTCGGAGCAACGATGCTCGAATGTTCGCTGCAGCCTAAGACAAAGATTAACAAAAGCGCTAAAGAATAGATATACTTCTTCATTACCATTACTCCTTATTTTTTGATTATTAGTTGTGAAAAATTTCTGACTCCGTATAATTTTTTACGCGGAACAATTGTGTTCCAAAAAATTCTTTTTGAATAGGATCTATCTTTAAGAGATAAAGAGAGAATGAAATTGAATAAATTTCATTCACTTTCGGCTGGATTGACAGCGCTGATGAGGTATTTAACTTCACTCCCGGTCTCCTTAGATAGTTGGCTAAATTACATTAAGGTAAAAGTTGTAAGTTTAGCTCCCCGCCTACCTAATGACCATATGTTCGATGCCTGGAAAACTCCAAAAAAATGCCATGTGCCAAAACAATCTAAATATTCCTAAACAAAAACTTTTCAGTTTTTTTCTCATTTTAAGATGTACTAATATTAGATATTGTAGCAAAATGACCCAAAATAAAAAGCTGCAAATATTAACCGAATTCTAAATGCTTTTTTCTGAATAAAATTAAATTTATTGACATTTCTGATTTTTTAAACAAAATTTAAACTTGGAATTATAAATGATGCTTTAATAGAAAAAAATGAATTCCCAGAATGAAATAAACTCGAATAATGCTTCAATAAATCATTTGTCAGGGCTTATTGAGCAATTTCCCTCTCCGGTGTTTTTATTGAATTCCGGCGGCTTTTTAATCGAAATGAATCTGCTCGGAGCTGCTGTGATTGACAGAGATAAGAAAAAGATAATTCATAAAAAATTTTCCGAACTTATCGAAAAAAATTATAGGGATGATTTTAATAAGGCATTGGAAAATGCATGCACATTTCTTAAACCCCAGATGATCGAAACGAAAGTCAGAGGGGCAGATAAAAATTATTTTCCTTCCCTGGTCTTAATTAAATACGGCGTTAACCCTGAATCGGAGGAAAATTTTTTCTTCCTATCAATTATTGATCTTACCAATCAGAAGATGAAGGAGGAAGTAATAATTGAAAGCCAGGCAAGATTTGAAAATATAGCTAATACTGCCCCGGTCATGATCTGGATAGCAGACGTTGAAGGACTTTTCAGCTTCGTAAATAAAGTATGGTCAGACTATACCGGGAAAAAGCAGGGGTATAATCTGGGAATGAATTGGCTCAATGAGGTTTATCCTGAAGACACGGAAGATTTGCTGAATAAATACCGTAATGCATTCACCCATAGAAAATCATTTACCCATGAATTCAGATTAAAAGGAAAAGACGGACGGTTTCAATGGATGATGATCAGGGGGATTCCTCGTTTAGCAAATGAAAATATTTTTTTAGGATTTATAGGATCTTGTACAAATATAAATGCACAGAAGGAGTTTGAGGAAAAAATAAAAAGGGTAAATACGGAGCTGGTTGAAATTAATGCAGTTAAGGATAAATTTTTTTCTATCATATCGCACGATCTGCGAAGCCCTCTAGGCGGTTTGATGGGGATCCTGGAAATTCTCGAAGATGGATACGGTTCTATGGAAGAAGATGAAATAAGAGAAATAATTACTGAAGCCGCTTCATCATCAAAATTAGCTTTTAATCTGATGGAAAACCTGCTGCAATGGTCCAGAATACAGACAGGAAAAATTCCTTATGAACCGGAAAAAATTGAAATACTGCCGGTGCTTCAGAAAATTGAATCATTGTTCACCCAGAATTTGAAAAACAAAGAGATAGAATTTATTATTGATGTTGAATCCGGCATATCCGTTTATGCAGATATAAAAATGACGGAGACTATTCTAAGAAATTTAGTTTCTAATGCAATCAAGTTTACAAACATTAAAGGTATTATTACGGCGGCAGCGGAGTTAAAAGATAAATTCGTAATACTGAAAATCAGCGATACAGGTGTGGGAATTGACCCGAAAGATCTTCCCAAGCTGTTTAAAATGGATGTCAGTTTTACAACGAAGGGAACTGCAAAGGAAACCGGAACCGGCTTAGGTTTGATTTTATGCAAGGAGCTGGTTGAAAGACAGGGCGGTGAAATTTGGGCGGAAAGCAGGAAAAATATCGGAACGGCATTTTATTTCAAGCTGCCTTATGAAAAGGTTTAATAAATTAATTAAGATTATTCCCTCTTTATAAATGTGAACTTATCTGCACGAATTAAATAGAAATTCCTAATAGAAAATAAATCGGCGGGAAAAATGGTTACTAAACAATCGATAGATAATTTCCTATCTCAAAAACCTTTG
>JBLNGL010000015.1:0-5203 GCA_050264735.1 Ignavibacteria bacterium
GTAACCGGAAATCCTGTTTTTGATAGGTATAATATGAATACGGAATTTTTCTTCAGCCCGCTGAATTGCTGGAAGTACGAGAGCTCCCAAGTTTTCTTAGTTAATGAAGAGATGTATGAATTGCTTCTGACCGAGAATGAAAATATAATTGAATTTATAGAGGATTACAGCCGGGATTCCTACAACTGCACTTTTACAAAAGAAATTTTGGGAGCAGTTACCTCGGCTTATGTGAATTATGTAAATGCGGGGGAGACGGCTATAGCTTCTCAATTCCTCAGAAAATACTACTTGTGCAGCGATTTTGATCAGCTCAAAATAGAACTTCAGAAGATGCTGGGGAAATCTGATTAAAATTATTTTTTGGAGCAAATAATGAAAATGAATTGGAATGAATACATGGGGAAAACATTGAACATAATTCTTCATGAAAATTACGGAGTCACAGAGGATCCTTCCTCTAATACTCCTTTTTATGAAATCGTTTTTAAGACGGGGAAACTGTTCTCTGTCTTTGAAGACGGGCTGCTACTTGAAACCGAAAGGGAAAAGCATCTTGTAAAAATTTTTATTCCGTATAATTCAATTAAATGCGCTGAAATATTTAATATCTGAAGGATTACTTTTTGAAGCAGCTTTTCTTTGTTCTGTCTCTAATTTGTTCCTTTACAGCTGGTTATGCTCAGTTAGACATTAAAACTTTAAAGACTTACCGGATGGAAGATGAAACAGCTTTGGCTGTGATTTCCTCGGAAGGGGAGCTTACAATCGAGTTTGATGTCAACAGTAATATTGAACCGAACCTCAATATAGTTTTTAAATTCTGCGATAAAAATTGGAACCCTGTCGATAATATCTTCCTTCAAAATTACGGAGAAAATGTTGCATACAATTTGGATTTTGTACTGCTTCCATTTACTGTTCAGGGAGTACGTTATCATTTTAAAGGAAGTTTCCCGGATAAAAATAATTTCGTCTCTTTTCCTTTTTCTGGAAAATGGAAATACTTTATAACCGACTCCCAGGATACTTCAATAGTTTTTGCTTCCGGGAGATTTTATTTTATCGGAAATATTTTAGAACTCAATGCTGATCTTAAAAAAGAGCATCTGGAAGATAAAGTCTATTATCCTCTTTCAATCGGCAACGTTTTTAATATTACAACAGATTTTATTTTACCTGAAGAGCTGTTTCCGGCTTATATCGATCATATTGAAATTGTTGAAAATAAGAAAATTGACTATCCGTTTTCGGTTGATAAAAATTCCAACACAAACACCCGGCAGTTTTACTGGGATGGTGATAGAAAAATTTCTTTTATAATCCGGGATATTCGTCCCGGGAATGAATACCGCAGAACGGATCTTAGAGATATAAACCGGTTCAACAGTAAGAATGTGCGGGCTCAGTTTGACGGAATTGAGTATTCAAGATTTTTCAAGCCTGGGAGAAGAGATTTAAACGGAGGTTACCTTCTTACTGATTTTAGAAATGAATATGCTGATTATTTAAATGTCAAATTCTCAATCCGTCCTCCTTATGAGGTATTCCAAAGCATTTTTCTTGTCGGTGCTTTTAATGACTGGAAAATCCTTCCCGAATATGAATTGGAAAATATAGGCGGTGTCTATAGTAAAACAATCGAATTGAAAAGAGGTGCTTACGATTATCAATATGTGGCGGCTGATGTTGTAAATAACAGGACAAAAAATGAGGATTGGATTGTCCTGGAAGGGAATTTCTGGGAAACTGAAAATTTGTATCACATATTTATTTATTATAATGATCCTAATTACGGAGGATATGACCGGATCATCGGTTACAGAGTAATTCTAAGCAGATAATTTGAGGAACATTAAATGGAAAAATTGAAAGTCGGTGTAATCGGGACGGGCCATTTAGGAAAACTTCATCTGAAAATGTTTAAGCAGATACAGAATTGCGAGCTGGTTGGCATTTATGATGTCAATCCTGAGCAGGCGGATTCAGCAGGAACCGAATATCAAACAGAAGTTTTCAATAGTCCCGATAGTCTTCTAAAATTAACTCAGGCAGTTTCTATTGCTGCAACAACAAGCCAGCATTATAAACTAGTAAAAAAGGCATTAGAGAATAATATTCATGTCTTTGTCGAAAAACCGATAACTTCCGAAATAATTGAAGCCGAAGAGCTGGTAAAAATTTCAAATGAAAAAAAGCTGAACCTGCAGGTCGGACATATTGAAAGATTTAATCCTGCTTTAATCTCTCTGGAAAAATATATTGTTAATCCCATGTTCATACAGACGGACAGGCTTGCCCAATTCAATCCGAGGGGAACAGATGTTGCCGTAGTTCTCGACTTGATGATTCATGATATTGATGTTATTCTTAACTTGGTAAAAAGCAATGTCAGCAGGCTAGATGCAAACGGGGTTGCGGTTGTATCGGATTCAATCGACATTGCAAATGCACGGATTCAGTTTGAAAATGGTGCGGTGGCAAATGTTACTGCCAGCAGGATTTCACAGAAGAAAATGAGAAAAATGAGAATTTTTCAGCGGGATACTTACCTTTCCCTGGATTTTATAACCGGAGTCTCAGAAATTTACAAACTTATACCGCTTGAGAAAAATATCGATCCTTCCCTCATAACTTTCGGTGAAATTGGGATCGGAGAAAAAAGAAAAAAAATTGTATACGAACAGCCGGAAATAAAAGAAATAAATGCACTCGAGTATGAATTGCAGCTCTTCGTAGATTCAGTCTTGAATAAAAAACGACCGGTTGTTTCCGGAGAAGATGGTCTAAAAGCATTAAAAGTAGCTCAATTAATAATTAAACGGATCGAATCTCAAGCAGTATCTTAAACAGTATAAAAAGCATGAAATATATTTTTTCCTGCTTTTAATATCTCATTAGGATTAAACTGTAGTATATGAAACTTTTGTTAATATCGGCCGACTAAAGTTTAAATTGGGTGAGACAAAAAACTTCTTTTAAGCGGGGTTTAAAATTTTTGTAAATCAAAGCTGACTGATTTTAAAACCATGGAATTACTGCAGATTTCTTCATCTTTTGTTAGGGGATCTCTTCCGGTTTCATTTACTCTGAATACAAAGGCTTCCAATACGAGAAATGACGGATACCCGAAAATAAATGCCGTCATTAATTCTTTCCAGCAGCCCCTTCTCATCGATAATAAGGATACTATTTCCGGGAATATTTCATCGCCTGCGCCGGTTCAGGGAACCGGTGAAACTGAAATTTTTCCAATTCAAATTAATATTGACCTAATTCCTAAATTTAAAAAGAAAGGAAATGAATCATTGATAAATCTTGTGCTTAATATCGGAGGGTACTGGAGAGCTTCTTCAAGAATAGCCAAACCTCCGGTTTCAACTTCGCTGGGAGTTATAAGTTATCCTAAGGAATTAAAAAAAGTCAGTACTGAATTCAACAATTAATTTTGCTTTTAATAATTATGTAAATTACAATTCAATAATAATTGAATTTAATCTAAAAATTAAAACGGGCCTAATAATGGTAAACAAACTAAGGCATGCAGTCGGCGTAGATCTCGGAGGAACCAGTATAAAGATTGGAATAGTTTCAAGCGAAGGAAAAATCCTAAAGAAAGTTTCATTGAATACCGAAGCGGAAAAAGGTCCGGATTATGTTATTAAACAGATTAAAAAAGGAATTGATTCCATTTTAGTTGCAAATAAAATTAATCTAAAAGGAATTGGAATCGGTGCGCCTGGTGTTGTAACACTTAAAACCGGAACAGTGGAAAATCCTCCCAATTTCCCAGGGTGGGAAAAAGTTGAGCTGGGTAAAATAATAAAAAAGGAATTCGGTTTGCCCGTTCATGTGGAAAATGATGCAAATGCGGCTGCAGTCGGAGAGTTGATCTTCGGTGCGGGCAAAAAATACAATTCATTTATTATGGTAACCCTCGGGACAGGAGTCGGCGGCGGTGTTATAATTGATAAAAAGCTTTACAGAGGAGAATTCGGAGCTGCAGGGGAGGTAGGTCATATTACTATTGATTTCAACGGCCCAGAGTGCAACTGCGGTTCATTCGGCTGCGTCGAAGCTTATATAGGAAATCAGTACCTGGTTAATTCAATTAGAAATGAATTGCCCTCTCATCCCGATTCTTTAGTACATAAATTAATTGAACAGGATTATATTAATCTTACTCCCAAAATAATCGATACAGCCGCAGAGCAGGGAGATGAATATGCTGTATCAGTTATTAAAGATGCCGGAAGAAACTTAGGTTCGGCTTTAGCTTCGGTAAGCAACCTTCTCGATATAAGCACCTTCATAATCGGAGGGGGTGTGGCAGGTTTCGGCAAACCTTTATTTGATGAAGTTATAAAAACAGCATCATCTAGAGTTTTAAAACCGCTGCAGAACCGTGTAAAAGTACTTCCGGCTAAGCTGAAAAATGATGCGGGAATAAAAGGGGCTTCTGCACTTGTCTATTACGTAACTGGCTGAACCAGGAAATTTTTTGAATTACATTTAATATTATGAAGCGGGTAATTCAAATATTCTGTCTCTTTTTTAATTTTGGAATAGCATCCATTTTAGTAGGCCAGGATAAAGATTCTTCATCTGTTTTTCCTGCCGATACCCCACATAACAGTTCGCGGGATTCACTGCTTGCAGATACAACCAAAAGGTATGATGTTGATACTGTCATTTATGCTGCTTCATCCGATTCCCTGATCTTTTTTATCAATGCTAAAAAGATGAATATTTACGGCGATGCGTCGCTTCAGTATAAAAAAACGGATTTGAAGAGTGCTGATATCTTTATTGATTTTAATACGAGCAATGTCGAAGCAATAGGGATTCCTTCTGATACTGCAAAAGGAGGATTTATCAAAACTCCGGTGCTCACTGAAGAAGGGGAATCATATGAGGGTGTCCGGATGATTTATAATTTTAAAACCGCCCAGGGATTTATAGCTTCTGCGGGTACAGAAACTGAAGGCGCCTTCTATACAGGGGAAAAAATTAAGAAAGTAGACCGGAATACATATTTTATTGAAAACGGAATTTATACAACTTGCGAGCATAACCCGCCTCATTACAATTTTTACTCTCCCGAAATGAAGGTGGTGAACAAGGAGCAGATAGTCGCAAAATGGATTTGGCTGGAATTCGGGGGAGTTCCTTTTCCGATTCCGCTGCCGTTTGCCGTATTTCC
>JBLNGL010000016.1:0-6292 GCA_050264735.1 Ignavibacteria bacterium
TTTAACAAAAGGACAGTATTCGCCTACATCTGAAAAAGGGAAGAAAACAAAAAGCACTCCGCTCGGCAGTGTAGATTATCCTTTTAATCCTTTAGCTTTAGCTGTCGGTTCGGGTGCAACTCTTGTTGCACGCTCACTTGACAGGGATGCGAAGCATCTTCAGGCAATGATGAAAAGAGCTGCCGGGCATATAGGAACTGCGTTTATTGAAGTATACCAGAACTGCAACATCTTTAATGACGGCGCTTTCGAACTTTTAACGGAAAAAGAAACAAAAGCAGATAATGTCCTGTTCCTGGAACACGGAAAGCCGATGATATTCGGGAAGAATAATGAAAAAGGAATTAAGCTTGACGGGCTAAATCCCAAAGTAGTAAATATAAACAGCGAAGAATATTCTGTTAATGATATTTGGGTTCACGATGAATTCGATCCTAATAGTTTCCGCGCACATATAATTTCTCAATTCACCGAGATGGACGGGCTCCCGACGCCGGTTGGAGTTTTGAGACAGGAAAATAAATCAACTTACGAAGAAGACTATCATAAACAAATTGACAATGTAAAGAAATCGAGAGGGAACGGAGATTTAAAGAAACTTCTCTTCAGCGGGAATGTTTGGGAAGTAAATTGAGTTAATTAGGAGTATTCCTTAGTTCTTAAATTCTGCACAAAATGGAAAAGTTAATAGTTCATCATTAATCGTATTCCTTCGATTAACTATTAACCTGCCTTGCCGGCAGGCAGGCGTTTAACAATTAATATAAGAATTATTTTGGTTCTGGCTATGCCAGTTTAGGGTAGAGAGTAAGGAGAATCAGTTCAGGATTAAGTTCGTATTCAAGATTTCTGTGGCGGATGCAGAACCAGTATTAGAAAAAAATTAAAAGAACAGCTCTTCACTATTTATTTCCCATATTAACAACCGATCACATACAGCAAACCACCTACAATCCCGATTTTTCCCTATTTTAGCAAATCCAATTTTTCTTTTCTATTATCATCAGAAATAATTCATGATTGATTTCGATCTTTTAAAAAATATCCTGATAAAGAATAATTCATTTTTAATTACTACCCATGTGAATCCGGATGCAGATGCCATTGGTTCCGAAATAGCTCTTTATTTTATCTTAAAAGAGCTTGGTAAAGAGATATCTATAGTTAATCACAGCGACACTCCTTATAACCTGGTTTTCATGGATTTTGATAAAAAAATTGAAAAATATGATGAAGCCAAACATGCTGTTCTTTTTGATAAAGCAGATGTGCTTATCGGAGTAGATTTCAACCGCTCGGATAGGATCGTAAGCATGAGGCAAAAATTTAACGATTCTCTTAAACTCAAAATAGCTATTGATCATCACCTGGACCTTGAAGATTTTGTAAATCATTTTTTCCTGGATAATAATTACTGCGCAACCGGGCATATTATTTATGATCTCATAAAAAAAACAAATATCGTGAATTTGAATTACTCTATTGCTTATAATATTTATGCGGCAATAATGACCGATACCGGCTCATTCCGCTTTGAAAAAACAACGCCGGAAGTCCACCTTATTGCTGCCGAGCTGCTGAAATTCGGAGTTGTTCCGGGAGAGGTATTCGATAAAATTTATGATCAGAGTTTATTCAGCAAAATTAAACTTCTTGGGACGACTTTGAACACCATTCAGCTTCACGGAGAAAAACAGCAAATAGGCTATATGATCTTAACCAGAAAAATGTTTGAATTAACCGGCGCTTTGGAGTCCGATACCGATGGGTTTGTAAATTTTTCGCTTTCGGTTGAGAATGTTAAAATGGGAATACTTTTCCTTGAGCTGAAGCAGGGATTTAAAGTAAGCTTCCGGTCGAAAGGAAATATTCCCGTAAATAAGCTGGCGGCGGAATTCGGAGGAGGAGGTCATTTTAATGCTGCAGGTTTAAGAATTACCACCGGTGAAATGGCTGAATTTATTCCAAGGATACTCAGCAGAGCAGAAGAATTTATGGCTTCTTATATCAAGAGAGATTAAAAAAATAAGGAATTAAAATGATTTTTAAACTTAGCATCAAATCAGGGAGTAAAGAGATCAGCTACAAACCGCTTTCTCTCAGCATAAAGTATTTAATTGATAATAATAAGCTTAAAACCAATCTCGCCAGTATTGAGAAAATATTCAATGTAAGGTTGTCCGACCTTCAAAGAAAAACATTTCTTTCTAAAGATAATGCCGAAATAAAAATTTCCAAGCATGACGGGAAACCTGATGAAGTGTGCATCATCAAAGTAAAAATTGATGAAAAATTTTCTCCTGATTATTTCAGAAATCATCTTGCCGGATTCATTTCTTCTCTAGGAAAAGAGGAAGTAAATAACCTTCATATTTTTATTCCAGATTATACAATCTTCTCAAAGTTTTTCTATAAAGCAGAATATTATTATCAAACATTTGCGGAAGGTGTTTATTTCGGCAACTATACTTTCAATGATTACTTATCGGAAAAAAAGGAACCGAAAGATCTCCGGGTGAATTTTTATGCGGACAATGAAGAGAAACTAGAAAAGGCATTAGCGAATGCTTCTGTAGTAATGAATAGTGTATATTTTGTACGCAAGCTGCAGAATGAACCCGGAATTGTTTTAACTCCTGCCGAATTAGCTAATAGAATAAAAGCCGTTTTGGTAAAAGAAAAAATAAAAGTAAAAATTTTCGACGAGAAAGAGATTAAAGAAAGAAAAATGGGGGGGCTGCTTGCTGTAGGAATGGGCAGTGATAATCCGCCGAGATTTATTGTTGCCGAGTACAACGGAGCCGGAAAATCAAGAAAAGGAAAATATAAAAAAATAGCACTAGTGGGGAAGGGGATTACATTTGATTCCGGCGGTATCTCCATAAAACCATCTGCAAAGATGGGAGAAATGAAAGCAGATATGTCGGGTGCAGCCGTCGTTGCAGGAACTCTTCTTGCGGCTTCACAAGCAAAACTGCCTTTCGATTTAATCGGGATTATGCCGAGCGCTGAAAATATGCCTTCCGGGAAATCGTTCCGGCCGGGTGACATTATCATAACTTCTTCCGGAAAAAGCATTGATGTTGATGATACCGATGCCGAAGGCAGAATTATTTTAGCGGACGCACTAACCTACGCCTCAAAACTAAAACCCGATCTGATTATTGATTTGGCAACTTTAACCGGTGCTTGTGTAGTGGCGTTAGGTGAATTTGTAGGCGGGCTTTTTACAAAAAATGAAGAGCTTTCAAATCTGCTTTTTGAAGCGGGAATAAAGACGCACGACAGGCTTTGGCCTATGCCTATGTGGGACGATTTTCATAAAGCCAACAAAAGCGATGTTGCCGATGTGAAAAATTACGGCGGCAGATGGGGCGGGGCAATACATGCTGCGAAATTTCTTGAAAATTTTGTAGATAAAAAAATTCCCTGGGCGCACCTGGATATTGCAGGACCGGCATTTGCCAACGATTACAATAACTACACAAAAAAATATATGACTGGGTTCGGGGTTAGGTTGCTGTTCGAATTCCTGAAGACTTTGTAGGACGAAGCGCTAGCTTCGTCCATCAATATTTATCGGTAAGAGAAAATAAATGGTCGAAGCTTCGCCATTATTATTTAAGTAATTATGGTATTGTTTAGGCTTCGCTTCGACCTACATCATTAATTATCCTCCCGTCTTTCATTTCAAATACTTTGTCCGCGAGCTTCATCAGCTCTTTATTATGAGTTACTATTAATAAAGTTTTTCCATGGTTATTTTTCAAATCAAGAATTAATTGATTAATTAATTCACTGTTGTCGGAATCAAGATTTCCAGTCGGTTCATCGGCGAATATTATCGACGGATTATTTGCGAGAGCACGCGCTACTGCAACTCTCTGCTGCTCGCCGCCGGATAACTCAGCCGGCTTATGATTTTTTCTCTCTTTCAATCCGACCAACTCTATAATTCTTTCCGTTTTGCTTAACGCCTTTTGGAGCGATTCTCCTTTAATCATTAGAGGAATTGCAGTATTTTCAATTGCCGAGAATTCGGGCAGAAGATGATGGAACTGAAAAACAAAACCGATATTCTCCCTTCTGAATTTTACAAGCTTATCATCGGAAAGCTTGAAAATATCAGTCCCGTCATAAAAAACATTTCCCGAATCAGGCCTGTCCAATCCCCCTAATAAATGAAGCAGAGTACTTTTACCCGCACCTGAAGCCCCTATTATAACCGAAATTTTCCCGACTTCAATTTCTACGGAAACTGATCTTAAAACTTCAAGCCTGTTTTTTTTATTGGTTTGATACGATTTAATTAAATTTTCTGCTTTAACGATGATCATAAGTAAAAAGTTAAAAGTTAAAAGTTAAAAGTCTTAAATCCGAAATTGATTTCACTCCCATTTAATTGCCTCGATTGCATTTACTTTTGCAGCACGTTTAGCCGGATATAAGGACGCAAGGAAAGATAAAAGCATTGAAGCTCCCGAAATAAAAAAGAAATCCGATATTCTTATTTCAAGCGGAAGGGAATTGATTTTGTACTGCGTTGGATCCAGCGGATATATATTGTATTTCAGCTGCAGGAAGCAGATAAAATATCCAAGCAGTGCACCGGCAATAGTACCTACGATCCCTATGAGCAACCCTTCAAACATAAAAATTTTTAGTATCGATTTTTCACTTGTTCCCATTGCCCTGAGTATCCCGATATCCCGCTTTTTCTCAATCACCGACATCGATAAAGAGCCCATAATATTGAACGATGCAACGGCAATAATCAGGGATAAAATTATATAAGCAGACCACCTTTCAATCTGCATAACGGAATAAAGATCTTTATGAAAATCATACCATGTATTTAACGAATAATCCATGCTGTCCAGCTTTTTTGCAAGCTGTTCTTTCACTTCGAAAGACTCTTCAATATTTTCAAGCCTGATATCGTATCCCTGAATTCTTGAATTATAACCAAGGAGCTTCTGAGCATAGGGAAGTTTCGTAAAAATATAATTTGCATCGAATTCATTATTATTCGAACTGAATATTCCGCGTAAAATAAATTTCTGCATGCTTGGCATTGAAAGCTGGGTGATTGCTCTTTCAATCCCGACAGGAGAAATAAGGGTTATAGTATCACGGATTATTGCCTGAAGTTTATCTGCGAGCCGTATGCCTATTACAATTTCCGGCAGGTTTCCTTCTTTGATTGATAAATATTTTCCGTAAATTATGCTTGATTGTATTCCGTAAATACTTTCTCCTTCATCAGCGGATATTCCTTTTAAATTTACTACTTCAGTGAGTCCTCCCCTGTAAGCAAGCACTTTTCCGGAAACAAACGGCGCAAAATTTTTTACCCCTTTTATCTCCTTAATATCAGCCGCCGATTTTGACGGGTTCTTGGAAGCTTCGTAGGAAATCATTTCCACTCGGATGTGCGGATCAAAATTAATTAAATAAGAAGTAACCAGGCTGCCGAATCCGTTGAAGACCGATAAAACTACAATGAGCGCTGCTACTCCGATTGTAATCCCTAGAATTGAGATTAAAGAAATAATAGTAATAAAATTTACTTTGTGCTTGGAAACCAGATACCGTTTGGAAATGAATGATTCTAAATTCATTATTGAAATCTCAATGTTGAAATCGGCTGAACTTTAGACCCGATATAGCTTGGAATGAATGAAGCTAAGAAGCATAGGACCAGGGTTAAGGCAGAGACTTCTAAAAATATTTCCCAGGAAAGAGAAACCGGCACCTTTGAAACAAAATAAACTGAAGAGGGGAGAGAAATAATGCTGTATTCAAGCTGGAGCCAGGTCAATATAAAAGCGAGCAGATTTCCTAAGATGATTCGTGCGGCAGCAAGAAAACCACCGTGGTAAAGGAAAATAGCAACTATCTGTCTTTTTCGTGCTCCCAAAGATTTCATAGTTCCGATTGCATTGGTTTTTTCAAGAACTATCATCAGGAGTGTTCCTATAATATTAAAAACAGCTACAATAGTAATTAAACCAAGGACAATCGGAATCGGTTTTTTCTCCAGCTCAATCCAGGTGAAAATATTTCTATGAATTTGGTAAATCGATCTTACGGCATGAGGATAGCGCAGTTTATCGGATAAATAATCTTTGCAGCTGTTTATCTTAGAAATATTTTTCAGCTTAATATCATAACCTGTTATGTTGTCACCGATTTCGAAAAGCTCCTGAGCCTCATCCAGGCTGACGTATGCATTAAGGTCATCATATTCTGCCATTCCGCTTTCAAATATTCCTGTAATTATAAACCTCTT
>JBLNGL010000017.1:0-3588 GCA_050264735.1 Ignavibacteria bacterium
AGATTTATAAAATCTGTCATATCTATTTATTATAAAAAGGATATTAGAAATGAAAATAGGTTTTCTTACTGCATGTCTGCCAAAAATTGAATTAGCAGATTTAGTTAAATGGGCATCGCAGGCAGGATTTCGGTCTCTCGAGCTTGCCGCCTGGCCGGTAAAATCTTCGCGGGATTACCAGGCGCGGCAGATTGACGCTGCGAATTTTACAAAAGATTATGCATCCCGTTTGAAAGAAATCTTTGCGGAAAACAATATGAGCATTTCCGCAATGGCTTATTACGATAATAATCTTCATCCGGATAAGAAAAAAAGAAACAGCTATCACAAACATTTGAAAAAAGTTATTGATGCAGCATCCATGCTGAATGTAAAACTTGTCGGCACATTCGTAGGCGGAAGGCCTGATAAAAAACCTGACCAGATTATTAAAGAGTTCGGGCTGGTCTTTAAAGATATTTTAAAATATGCAGCCGATAAAAATGTGGAAATAATGATCGAAAACTGCCCGATGGAAAACTGGGTAAAGTTCGGGCTCCCCGGAAATTATGCATACTCTCCTGAACTCTGGGAAGCATTATTCAATGAGCTGCCGGATAAAAATTTCGGTTTAAATTTCGATCCATCCCATCTCTACTGGCTTGGAATTGATTACCTTCAGGCAGCCAAAGATTTTTCTTCTAAAATATTTCATGTCCATGCAAAGGACACCGAGATTCTTTCAGACGGTGTCTATAAATATGGTATTTTTGGTCAGCAGGTTTCTGCAAATCCATGGAAATCAGGGTGGTGGCGTTACCGCATGCCGGGACTTGGAGAAATCGACTGGCAGAAATTTATTTCCGCTTTACAGGAAAACGGTTACAATTACGTAATGTCCATCGAGCATGAAGATCCGGTGTGGGAAGGATCCGAAGATAAAGTAAAAAAAGGACTGCAGCTGGGCCTAAAACATTTATCTCAATTTATTGTTTGATAAACTTAGTGTTTCTTAGTGTCCTTAGTGACCTAGCGGTAAAATAAACGCTGAGGCATTAAGAACACCTAGTTACACTAAGAGAAAAATATGAAAAAACTTCTCTCCAAAACTTATTTTCCTTTCGGCTCTCAATATTACCGGGCTCCTTCTCCTCATAGGGATGATTGGGAAAGAGATCTTAAGAATATGGCTGCTTACGGATTCAATACAGTAAAGTTTTGGGTTCAATGGAGATGGAATAATCCGGAAGAAAATAAATTTTATTTTGATGATATCGATGAGCTGATGGGTCTAGCTCAGAAATACAAACTTCGGGTAATGCTTAATACGATTTTTGATACGGCACCTGCCTGGATTTATACAAAAATTCCCGATGCATCAATGATTACTTTAAGCGGAAGAAAAATCGGGCCGCAGACTCAGCCGCACAGGCAAATCGGCGGACTCGGATACTGCTTCAATAATTATAAAGTGACCGATTATCAATTTAGATTTTTAAAAGAAACAATAAGTAGATATAAAAAACATCCTGCACTTGAAATCTGGAATGTCGGGAGCGAGCCTGAGCTAACAAGCAGCATGGCTGAGCTGAGGCTTTATGCGGAAGATGCCGAAAAAATGGGAGATATGCTCTGCTATTGCGAAAATTGTAAAAGGAAATTCAGGCAGTGGCTGGGGAGAAAGTATAAAAAAATAGAAAAACTTAATAAGGCATGGAACAGGAATTATAAATCATTTGAGGAAACAGAAATTCCTTTAACAAGAAATACGTTTAATGATATTATAGATTGGCGGATGTTTTTCGTTCATACTATAAGAGAGAATATAGAGAGAAGATTTGAAATTGCAGAAAAAGAAGACAAACAGAAACATCCTTTGATGTGCCATCATGTTTTTATCCAGGGTTTTCCGGTTGCTTCAACCGCAAACGATCCGTGGAATGTTGGAAAGCTCGGCGATCTGCACGGGTTTACCCAGATGGACGATGCAATGATGATCGATATTCTCCGCTCGTGTGCAAAAGGGAAACCTGTAATTTCTGCCGAGATGCTGATGCTGATGGGCTATACCCTGGATCTTCCGAAATTCATTGATGAGAATGATATTAAAAAATTAATCTTCAGGGGAATTGCGGGAAATTTAAAAGGATTTATTTTCTGGCAGTACAGGCCGGAAATATTAGGCCGCGAAGCTCCGGCTTGGGGCTTGACTTACTTGGATGGTTCGGAAACTCCATGGCTCAGATCATTTTCCAAAGTCGGAAAGGTCCTGCAGAAGCATGCAGATTTCCTGCTTGAGGCAAAACCGGTAAAGGCTGAAGCTGCCATTCTATATAATCCTGAAAACCAGATTTTTGCATGGGCATCAACCGGGAGCGAGATGACCGCAACAAATTCCCTGCTTGGTGTCCACCGCGCTCTTTATGAAAAAAATTTCAATATCGATTTTATTCATCCTTCTGAAATTGAAAAAAATATTTTAGAAAATTATAAGGTCCTGTACATTCCATCCCCGTATTTCCTAAGCGTAGAAATATGCGCTGCTTTGGAAAAATGGGTTAAAAACGGCGGAGTATTGATTGGAGAGAGCTACTTCGCCGGATGGAATAAAGAACATGGGCACCATGAAAAAATTGTTCCCGGTTATGGCCTTCATAAAGTATTTAAAGCAAGACAAGGAGTTGTTCAGCCGGCAAATAAAAATAATATAATTAATATTCAAATATTCAAAGACCGTTCTGATAAAAAAGAAGAAGCCAAAATTACCGATTCGTATGAAACGGAATTATTCAGGATAAAATCGGGCGCAATTGAATCTTTATTTAATTCCAAAGTTGAAATAGAAATCTTAAAGGATCTTCCATATATTAAGAAAGGAAGTAAGGTCTCCGGAGTTATTGTTAAAGAAACTTTAGTAACTGAAGGTGCTGAAATCCTGGCTAGATTTGATACCGGCGAACCGGCAATTACTACTGCAGATTACGGAAAAGGTAAAGCAATTTTAATCGGCTCATATATCGGGCTTCATTATTATTACTGCAATAATGAAGCAAATGGAAATTTAATTGCTGGTCTAGTTGAAATGAATTCAAATATTATCAGACCTGCGGCAGCCGGAAGTGAGAAAATTCGAATCGACTGCCTTGCAAGAAAAAATGAGTTGATGGTTATTGTTCACAATTTATCAAGCCAATCTCAAAATGCATTCATGAAGTTCCCTTCCAAAAAACCCCGGCTCCTTAAAGAGCAGTTTACCGGAGAAAAATTAGAAATAAATGCAGATACTTCAGGCGGCGGTACGGAAATAAAATTAGATCCTAAAGAAGTAAAAATATTCTATGGCTGATTGGTTTTCTCCGTTACGATAAAATAAAAATGTAAAAAATAACTTTATTGCAAACACAGCCGACGGGGCTTTGTATGCCTTCGGAATGAGCTTTATCTCGCTAAATACAATAATGCCTGTATTCGTGAAAAAATTGAGCGGAAGCAATATTGCCGTCGGTTTAATCCCCGTATTCTGGACGATTGGTTTTAATTTCCCTCAAATTTTCTTTGCTAATTATGTCCGGAAGCTGCCTTATAAAAAAAACCTTCTTTTAAAGACAG
>JBLNGL010000018.1:0-3446 GCA_050264735.1 Ignavibacteria bacterium
CTGCAACCCCGGCAATCGGCAGAATAAACAAAACTTTTAATTTATTTTTATCGTCTGGAGAGAGAGAATTTATGCTTGGAGAATTTCTTAATTTTTCTTTTTTCTTTAATGCGTCAAAAATTTTTTCCCTAATTTCTTTTAAATAGATATTGTCGCGAAGGGATTTCACTGCATTATCAATTGCTTCTTTCCCATATTTTTCAAGAAGCTTTTTACCTCCTTCTTCAGACAGCTGCAGGCGTTTTTTATGTCCGAAGCTTTTCGATTTTGCATGAAAAATGTAAACAGAATCATTAACAACCAGCTTAAAACCTGCCTTACCGGCTCTTAGGCAGAAGTCATTCTCCTCGCCATAACCGGAAGGGAATGATTCTTCATCCAGGTAACCTATTTTTCCGAACACTTCTTTACATATTAAAGTGCAGAAACCGTTGAGAACCGGGACTTGAGGAAATCTTTTTACAGAAACCGATGTAACAATTTTATCAAAACCATTTATATCCATTCCCTCCGGTAAATCATTAATTGCCCAGCTGCCTTTAAGATCGAACCTTTCCGGCACTGACTGCCATGTTGCGGCATTTGAAACAGGTCCGATTAAACCGACCGATTTATCATTCAAAGCAGGCTCAGCTAGTCTTTTCAGCCAGCCTTCCGGAACGATTAAATCGCTGTTCATTAAAACCGCAAAATCCGCGTTTATTTCCTTAAGCCCTTGATTGGCGGCTTTTGTATATCCTCTCGGTAAAGGATTTTCAATTAAAAAAAGGTTAGAATGAGATTTTGCAAATTCATTCAGAAATAAAGAAGTCGAATGATCGGACCCGTCATTAATAATTATTAATCTAAAAGGAGATTCGGAATTTTGGTAAATCGATTCCAGGCATTTTCTTAAATCTTCAAGCGCATTGTGTACAGGGATTACGATATCAAAAGAGAGATTTTTTTGCAGAAAAGGAATGGGCCGGTTTTTTTTTCTTCTTTTTTTCATCAATTTATTCTTTTAATTTAGCCAGCATGAATTGACATTTAATGTTGATTAACCATTTCATTTAAATAAGCCAAATTTTCACGGACAATTTCATTCTCCGGTTCAAGAAATAAAGCCTGGTTTAGAATTACCGCCGCTTCATCATAATTTTTAAGCATAATATTCACAACAGAGAGATCAATTAAAACATTTATATTACCGTAATTATTTTTAAGGTTTTCCAGCAATTCCTTCGCTGCGGCAAGTTCTCCCTCTTCAATTAATTTTTCTGCTTTTGATAGATCTATTTCAAAATCAGAATTCTGTTTTTGCATAGCGGAAGCCGATGAGGCGATTGAACCAGCAGCTTTACCGTATCTTTCACAATTGTCGCAGAGTTCCGGAATCGGTTCCAGGTTTTTCATTCTATCCCTAATTTGTCCTAACTTTTGTACCCATATATCGATTAGCGGTTCTTTATTTGCATCTGCAAGTATAAAATCACCATTCAAATCAGCACAGCAGACAGGAACTCTGCCGTCGGAGTAAATTGAAATATTTTCAGCGGGGAAGCATGACCTAGTTTTTTGTTTTCCGGTACTGAACCCGGTTATCTCATCGGAAGTGTTCCAATTATGAGGATGTCTCACATAATATTCGTCCGCCCCGGGCAGCAATTCTTTAATCCTTTCTTCAAAATAAATTTTACCTTCATTGAAATTTATAATTGACTGAATAATTGTTTTTGTCTTCGTATTCTTCGCTTTTTTAATAAACTGCCTTGCATTATTAATTACCGATTCAAAATTCCCGTTAATTCTAATAGATTCATAAGTTTCTTTATCGGCGCCGTCAATTGAAATTGATAATTTCCCTAATCCTGCTTTTAGAATTTCATCACCGTACTTATCCAACAAAGTTCCGTTTGTATGAATTAATGTATTTTTAAATCCAAGCCTGTCGGCAAGCTTCAGCATTTGCAAAAGACTCTTTCCGGCAGCCAGCGGCTCGCCGGACAGGAAAAACCGGATTTCAATATCATTTAAACCTAATGTGAAAAGCTGGTGAAGAATGCTCCTGTAAAGCCCCAAATCCATTGCTTTATTCGGACGGATCTTATCTATTCTTGAGCAAAATTTACAAGCTAAATTACAAGCAGGAGTGGGTTCGATATTAATTCTTTTCAGATTGATCTTCATTGCTTCAACGCGCATAGAAGGCTCATTGAGAATATGGTAATCGGTCCCGTCCGAAATTTTTATATTATCAAAACCGGAACTTTTAAGCAGCGATTTTATACTTTCTTTTGTGTAGCCCCATTGATGCGTATCCCCTTCATAACGATCTAATCCGTAAACATGATCGATCATCGACCAGTTATTGTTTTTAACGATCTCCTCGAATATTCCTTTAATATCGGGACACTCAATAATTAATTTACCGCCGATCTTTAAGGTTCTAAAACATTCTTTAAGAAAGTCTGTTACATTCAGGCGCCATCTTTCACTGCTTTTTTCGCCTGCAGGCCTGGGAAGATGTTCAATCACGTGGTATGAAATTATTTCATCTAAAGAAGAATTTTTAAAAGGCAGCGACATGCCGCTCCCTATAGTATCAACTTTACAAGAATTCCCCATAAACTTTTTTTGATATTCCAAATTGATGTATCCGGGCAGATAGACACTTCCGCATCCAAGATGAAGCTTGCTCATGTTAACTCTATTAATTACAAATCTTTTACATTGACTAAATCAGGAATTTAATCCAATTTCATTCCTAATTATAAATTCATCTAAAAGAGAAAAAATGCATACTAAAAATGGATAACTTCATGAAATTGGCTATTATCAGCCAATTAGAATTGTGAAGTTTTAGAAGTGATCAGATCCCACTGCTCCGTTGATATCCGATTATTCAGCTTAACGAATATATCGTATTGGGAATAAACAGGTTTATCGAATTCTAAAGATGGTTTTACAGATCCCTCTAACTGGGAAAACTTGTTTAAATTTTTCGGGGCATTAAGCGGGAGGACTGCTTCGTGACCGGAGTTCTTAATCAGCTTTTTAGGAATTATCCTGTAATTATTCCAGCCCAGCTCGTTAAAAATGATTATATAATCGCTGATTTTCATCATATTCGAATGCCCGGACCAATCTGTCCAGGTGAGTTTTAAATTTAATCCTCTCAAATAATCCATATCATCAAAATTAGGATGACGTATAAAAAGAAAATCCCTG
Source organism: Ignavibacteria bacterium (assembly GCA_050264735.1). Taxonomy (GTDB): domain Bacteria; phylum Bacteroidota; class Ignavibacteria; order Ignavibacteriales; family Ignavibacteriaceae; genus DATKLQ01. The sequence continues at coordinate 3,211 of JBLNGL010000018.1, forward strand.
GATGCTTTGCCGAGAACTTTAATCATTTCCCGGGCTGAATTTATATTCGGCAGATGTTCAAGAAAATCCATCATAGAACTGAAGATGACGCATTTACCGGGGAAATTAATTTTTAAGATATCCTGAAAAAAAACGGAATATCCTTTTGCTTTAGCCTCAATTATTTTCTTTTCGTTCAGATCGAATCCGATGCCGTTTGCAAGCCCGAATACTTTCCTGCAAAAATCTATTGAACC
>JBLNGL010000019.1:0-3932 GCA_050264735.1 Ignavibacteria bacterium
GCTGGGACGGATTAGAATCTTTCTTCCTATTTAAAGCTTTTGCTAAAAAAGTATCTCTAAATCATTCCTATACTTCCAACTATACCGAAGGATGGAAAATAAATCCCGATGGAAGAAAAGAAATATTAAGCCAGAGGATTGATTACGGTTTTGCGCCATTATTCGGTTTGAATTTCGGATTCGGAGAGGTCTGGGGAGGAAATCTTACCAGCAATGTAAAATATTCTGCTAAAACAAATTACGACCTTGGGAAATCCTCTCAAAGAATTACTGAAACTTATACAAAAGATATCGGTATCACTGCAGGATATTCCAAATCCGGGTTTGAGCTCCCGTTATTCGGAATTTCGCTGAAGAATGATATTGAATTCAGCTTTTCATATTCAAGCTCAAGAAATTCAACGGTTATCTATGATATGAATAATTTCACAGAGGCAGGCGAACCTCTAGACGGAACCACCCGGACTACATTAGAGCCTAGGATAAAATATACAATTAGCTCTAAGGTTACTTTATCAATTTTTTACCGGCGTTCATCGGTTGAACCTGAGGGTGCACAAAGAATTCCTCCGACTACAACTAATGAGGCAGGGCTGGATGTGCATATTTCCATCCAGTAATATGGACTAATTACTTATATTTTAATATTAGTCTTATTTTTATTTCTCTCTTCCGGCGATAATTCATATTCTGCATACTGTTTTTATACGTAAAATTTTTATTCCGAAAATGATAAAGGATATTAAAACTATGAAAAATAAAAAAATACTCTGGGTAGACGATGAAATCGAATTATTGAAGTCCCATGTAATTTTTCTTTCCGAAAAAGGATATGATGTAGATACCGTTACAAACGGCGAAGATGCAGTATCCCAGGTAAAAGATAAACCTTATGACCTGATTTTCCTGGATGAAATGATGTCTGGGATGGGCGGACTTGAAACTCTCGGGCAGATTAAAGATTTCGATCCGAATATACCCGTGGTAATGATTACCAAAAATGAAGAAGAAGCGTTAATGAATGAAGCAATCGGGGGAAAAATTCTTGATTACCTTACAAAACCGGTAAACCCGAGCCAGGTGCTGCTTGTATGCAAAAAAATTCTGGAAGGGAAAAAAATAACCGGCGAATATGCTGCAAAAGATTATCTCCAGGATTTCAACCAAATCTCACAGGCATTGCTGCGCGGATTGGATTTTGACGAATGGATTGATATTTATTTAAAGCTTACCAACTGGGATATCGAGCTCGATTCTTACCCGGAAATCGGCTTGAGGCAGACTCTAAATGATCAGAAAAGAGAAGCAAATAAAGAATTTTCCAAGTTCGTGGAAAAAAATTATGGCAGCTGGATTTTTAATGTTAACGATGCATACACTCCGACTTTAACAACCGAGATAGTTAATAAATATGTAATTGATAAATTGAATATATCGGATAATGTTTTTTTCTTCGTGCTTGATTGTCTCCGGTTAGACCAATGGCTGCTGATGGAAAAACATCTGCTGGATTCTTTTAAAATCGAAAAGGAATATTATTATTCTATTTTACCGACTGCAACTCCATATGCCCGGAATTCGCTATTCAGCGGATTGTTTCCATCGGAAATCGAAAAATATTACCCGCAGCTTTGGCAGACAGGAAAGGATGAAGATGAAAAGAGCATGAATAAATATGAAAAGGAGCTGCTTCAGCTTCTACTTGACAGGAAAAAAATCAAATTAAGAAATGAACTTAAATATATAAAAATCATTGATCCGGAAGTCGGCCGAAGTTTTGAACAGAATATTCTTTCATACCAGAATACCCATTTAACAGCGGTTGTTGTAAATTTCCTGGATATGATTGCCCACAGCAGATCGGATTCCGATATTTTGAAGGAAATCGCACCCGATGAACCGGCTTACCGTTCGTTGTCGAACAGCTGGTTTACCTATTCATCTTTATTATCAACATTCAAGACTCTTGCGCAGCTTAAAAATGTGAAAATTGTCATTACTACAGATCACGGAAGCATACGGTCTTTAAGAGGAGCAAAAGTTCTGGGGGATAAAGAAGCTTCTACAAATTTGAGATTTAAATACGGCAGGAACCTGAAAGTCGATGAGAAGCATGCAATCTTTATAAAAAATCCGGCCGACTATAAGCTTCCGAAACGAGGCGTTACAATTAATTATATAATTGCCAAAGAAGATTTTTATTTTGTTTACCCGACCGATTATCATAAATATTTAACTTATTATAAAGATACTTTTCAGCATGGAGGCATTTCCATGGAGGAAATGATTCTCCCTGTAATTACAATGGAACCGAAATAAATAGTGGAATTTCCCTATTCAAAGCATGCTGCATCTTTAGAGGAAACTATCCGGCTCGCAAAAGAATTTGCCGGCTGTATTAAAGGCGGAGAGATAATTGTCCTGAACGGCAATCTTGGAACTGGAAAAACTTTTTTTATAAAAAGTGTTCTTAGAAATCTTGGAATTCATGATGTTTCAAGTCCGACTTTTACATTAATAAATGAATACTGCGGGAAATTTAATGTATATCATTTTGATTTTTACAGGATTAATAAGCCTGAGGAATTAATTGATATAGGTTATTACGATTATTTTAACGGTAATGCGGTAATTTTTATCGAGTGGGGAGACTTATTTCCTGCAATGCTTCCTAGGAAACGAATTGAAGTTAATATCGCTTTTTCACCGGCATACGGCCCGGAATTTATAAATGATCATGATTCTTACAGAATATTCTCAATAAAAAAATATGAATGAAATTCTTCCGATCCTTGCCATTGAAACCTCCCAGAATTCCTGCAGTGCATGTATTTACTTTTCTGAAAAAAAATTTTTTCAGCGGAGTTTTGAATTGAAATACTCACACGCTGAAAAATTGTTTGAAATTATAGATGCAGCAGTTCATTCGTCAGGCATAGAAATCGGCGAAGTAAAATCAGTAGCCGTATCTGCGGGACCGGGTTCATTCACAGGTTTGCGCATCGGAATGTCTGCCGCTAAATCCATTGCTTATGCTTTAACATTGCCCGTCATCCCGGTTCCTACTTTCGAAGCATTAGCTCTCCAACTGATTGCTACAATCCCTGCCGATTCCGAATTCATCATTGCCAATAATGTTAATTCAGAAGAAGTTTTTTATGCGAAATTGAAAAACAGCAAGGATAAAAATTATTATTCTTTCGTGGAGGATCTTCAAGTTGTAAATAAGAAAATGCTGGGAGGGAAATTGAACGGATCTTTTTTATTTGGCAATGCATCATTAAATTTACCGTCAAAAGATGGCGCTCTTGCTCCGAATAGAGCTTTTACTATGGAAAAAGACATTATTTCAGCTCCCAATGCCGAATTTACGGCAAAATGGGCTGAACAATTTGGTAAAAAATTCTTAACTTATAACTACCAGTTTATGGAACCTAACTATTTAAAAAATTTTATAATTAAGAATAAGGGAAGGAAAATATGAAAACCCTGAGCATTTTTTTAATGACTTATTCTTTAAGCTTTGCCCAGCTCCTGGGTCCCAAAATATCTTTGCAGCAGATTGAATACGATTTCGGCACAGTTGAGCAGGGAACAATAGTCAAACACAGCTTCATTATTACAAATAACGGCGGCGATGTATTGATAATAAAAGATATTAGCGCTTCCTGCGGGTGTACTGCCGCTAATCCGGACAAAAAAGAATTGAACCCGGGTGAATCCACAAACATCAATGTTGAATTTAATACAAACGGCCGATCGGGAAAGCAGAGGAAAGCAGTCTATGTTGAAACAAATGATCCGGATAATAAGAAGCTCGAGTTGAAAATTTACGGGACGGTTGTAAAGAAAATGAAAGAATCCATCGGATCAAACCAGCCCAAAATTTATTTCAATGAATCCGAGCATGATTTCGGAACAATAAAAGAAGG
>JBLNGL010000020.1:0-4897 GCA_050264735.1 Ignavibacteria bacterium
ATTAATGTATCGTTAAATTCTGCTGCAGTACCGGGAGAAAAAGTAACCGTAATTTCCACACTGTCATTCTGCGGAATTGTTAAATTTTCAGGATTAACGGTAAAAGAATTATTTCTATGAATTATGCTGTCGACTACAAACGGTGCCGAGCCAGTGTTTCGAATAAAAAAGTTTTTTGATGAGCTGCTGTCTACTTTAATATTTCCGAACACCAGTTCATTAAGTGAATAACTAACAATGGGAAAGAGTGCATTGTACCTTGCAAGTGCAAAATCTAAACAAAAGCCATCGCTTGAGGTTCCTGCAGCTATTAGTTTTCCATCTGTTTGAACTGCGAGTGCAAAGTTAACATCAAGACCACGCTCAAAATCAATTACTGCTATTCCATCTGTACCAAATGTATTATCAAGGGTTCCATCAGAGTTGTATCTAACTAAAGCAAAATCGAAATTACCATTATTATTAAAATTTCTTCCGGCAACTATTTTTCCATCAGCTTGAAGAATGGCTGAACTTTTTAATGCAATAGAAGTACCCAAATTGGTAATTACTTTTCCATTAGTACCAAATGTATCATCCAAAGAACCATCGGAATTATATCTGGCAAGTGTTAGCTGGTAGATCGAGTTAATATATGAAAAACCAGCAATAATTATTTTTCCATCATCCGGTTGAATTAAAACTGTTGAACCGAAGTCTTCTGAACTTTCAAAATCGGTTCTGACTATCCCATTGGAACCAAATGTATTATCAAGTGAACCATTAGAGTTATGCCTTACAATTGCATAATCGTTATTAACCCCGTTATTTGAAGAACCTGCTGCAATTATTTTTCCATCTTCCTGAACCGCTAAAGAATTTAATTGATCATTCGAGTTACTATTCAAATCAGTCCTCACTACTCCATCCAGATCAACATTATCAAAGGACATATCTAATGATCCGTCAGTATTAATTCGAACTATTGTAAAATCGTTATTCGTTGCCGCTAAAAAAGAATATCCTCCAATAAGCATTTTTCCATTAGATTGAATTGCAACTGAATTTGCATAATCATTTGAGCCAGCTATGTTTAATGTATAGTTCCCTCCGCCGGGAAATGTATTATCGAGTGTACCATTAGGATTAAATCTGCTTACCAGGAAATCATTATCTGCACCATTATTATAGTAACCGGCAACTAAGATTTTATTATCGGATAGAACTGCTATTGAATTTCCAAGGCTTATGTCCCCCATATCATTAATTACCCTGCCGCTAGCACTTAAAGATGTGTCAATCGTTCCATCGGAATTATACCTTGCCAATGCCATATTTGAATGTATTCCACTGATCGCTGAATATCCGGTAACTAATATTTTCCCATCAGTTTGAATTGCAACTGCAGTTCCAATATCTCCTGAATTTCCCAGATCAGTTGTTACTTTTCCATCGATACCAAATGAATTATCCAATGTACCGTTATCATTAAATCTCACTGCTGCAAAATCAGAACCGAGAGAATTAACTGACGCTCTTCCGGAAAGAATAATTTTTGAATCCGATTGAAGTGCTGCGGAAAATGCTTCGCCATCCTCAAACCCAACCAGCGCTATTCCTCCTGATCCAAAAGACTGGTCAAATGTCCCATCATCGTTGTATCTTACTATTGAAAAATCCGTAGGACCGGACCCGGAATATCCTGCAACAATTATTTTCCCATCCTGCTGTACGGCAGTTGAAAATCCATAATCATTGTCATTTGCTATTATGTCAGTTCTGATTTTGGAATTTGAACCGAAATCAAGATCGGGTGTTCCATCTGAATTGTATCTTACTAAAGCAAAATCGTAATTACTGCCATTATATGAATATCCTGCAGCAATTATTTTTTCATCTGATTGAAGAGCAATGGAATTAGGCCAATCAGTTTCACCAAAGTCGGTTGCAACAACGCCGCCGGTTCCAAAAGTACCATCTAAGCTTCCATCTGAATTATATCTTGTAACTGCAAAATCAAAATTTGCACCATTAGAAAGCGGGCCAGTGGCAAGAATTTTCCCATCATTCTGAATTGTCAAATCATTTACAGCATTTCCGAAATTATTTATAACTTTCCCATCCGTATTGAATGTAAGATCTAGAGTTCCATCGGAATTGTAACGAGCCATTGCAAAACCTTGATCTGTTCCATCATATGCAAATCCGCCAACTACAATTTTTCCATTTTCTTGTACAGCAACTGTATAACCATAATCGCTGCTGCTCCCAAAATCTGTGGTTACTTCCCCAGCAACTCCAAAGCTGCTGTCTATTGTACCATCAGAATTATATCTTGCGACAGCAAAATCAACATCAAAGCCGCCGCCGCTGCCATATGTGTACCCGGCAACAACGATTTTCCCATCAGATTGGAGTGCAACACAAGATCCTCCGGAGGTAATATCATTAGAAATATTAAAATCAATGGTTACTCTGCCCCTAAATCCAAAGGTTTTATCAAGAGTTCCATCATCATTATATCTAACAATATTAAAATTTGCATTTGAGTTTGAACCGTTGTAAGCAAATCCGGCTACAATTATTTTACCATCCGGTTGAATTATTGTTGAATTCCCCCATTCGCTGTATGAGGGAATAATGTTGGTAGTTACTTTTCCTCCCTCACCAAATGTAATATCCAGCTGACTTCCTTGCGGATAGAGATAAATGGGAAAAAGTAAAATTATCACTGCCGTGAAAAATTTTATCATATTAATTCCTTTTTTGTTTAAACTTTACCTTAGATAAGCAATTGAGATATGCAGGTAAATATTTGCAGATTAATCCCCGGTGGGTCTGACAGGAGGAGTTCCGATTTTTTGAGGACCGGGAGTACCTCCGCTTCCGTTATCATCACCTCCGCCGCCCAGTAAGATTGCTGCTAATCCCCCGGCTACAACCGCTCCGCCTCCGGCATAATAATACCATGCTAAACCCCCTGATTTTTCAACCGATATTTTTAATTCATAATTTTTTAATTCTGCATTTTTTCCCAATTCTTTAGTGAATCCCCAGGAAATAGATTTATTAGCACCGGGTTTGACTTTTTCAATATCACCCGATATTTCTTTAAGGTCAATTACATCTTTTGTGATTTTATCTATTAAACCGAGTTCAATATTATATACTTCACTTTTATCTGCACCCAAATCGTAAGAAATCTTAATCTTATCGGGTTCTCTTTCAAGCTTTATATTTGTCAATCTGCTGTCCAAAGAATAAATATTGGGAAGCAGATTTAAATCTTCTTCTAAATCTATTTGAATTGACGTTGGGCGTCCGCCGGGAATATTTATTTCCCTTTCATCTGCTTTATACCCAAAAGATTCGGATATTAATTTATACTTTCCGGCTTCGATATTTTGTTTTTTATTTCCCGTCCACTCCTTTACCAAATCCTGGCCTCTGTACAGCTTATACTTTGTTTCATTTGAGTTGGAGGAAATTTCTACTTCACCTAAGGCGACGGTATATACCGGCTCCATATTTTCAGCAAGAAGTTTTTGCACATCTAGAAAAACCGTGGAATTCTGAGAAGGAAAAAACTGCTTATCATATATTTTATCAGAGCTCTTAACCGAGTAAACAGCAAGCTGATAACCGCTATCAGCATATTCAAATGACTTCCAGTTCAATAAATACTGAACTCCAAGAGCATCTTTTAAAGCATTAAGAAAATTTTTATCATCAGGATTAAAATCTTCAATTCCTAAAATTGACTTATAATCATTTAAGACATCGGTAGAGTAAATAGTAAATTTATTTTTGATCTCCGAACTCTGAACCAGCCCGTCGTACAGCTTTTCAGATGATGATGTATTTTCCAGAATACATATTATTACCGGCTCATTTCCCGTTAATAATTTTGAAGGAAGTGGTTTATAATCGACTTTAAAGTTTTGGGCGTATGAATTACTGAATAATTGGAAAAATACCAGAATGAAAGGCAGGGTTATTTTCCTTAATGGAGATCTAAAAAAATATTTCATTTTATTTTCCTACAATTAAATTTATTACACTTCCTTTTTTAGTGCTTGAACCGGCTTTGGGTATCTGGTTTATAACTTTACCCTTATTTTTTTCATGGGAAATTATTTCCGAAACCTTGCCTTTGGATAATCCAAACCTCGAAAGCATGCTTTCTGCTTTTTGCAGTGATAAACCGATTAAGTTTGGTACTTTTAAATTACCGGATTCATTAACCTTAGAGCTGCATTTCGAAATCATCTCATCTATGTAGCTGTCATTACCGAACAGCACTTTGACCTGGTTGTAATTATCCAAAGCAGTTCTGACATTCCCTCTGTCATATTCCTTATCTGCATAGCTGACCATGCTGTTCCTGATTTCGGGCAGCACTGAAGATACATAAAAATTATCGGGATCGAGTGCCTTTATTTCTTTGCAGATATTGTATGTACGTACTGGATCGGTATACAGGTATTTTCCGGCTTCAATTTCCAACTCTTTTATTTTTATTTGATCGGAATAACCCTTAAATGCAGCAGATGAAGGAAAATATGGCTCAGCCGCAGAAATAATTTTTTTGGCTTTTGTAAAATCATTTTTTTCTACTGAAGTTTTTAAATCCTTTTCTATAATCCCGGAAATTTGTTTCAGCCGCTCGGATGCATGCTGGTTCCCGGTATTAATTTTTACTGCATCAGTGAATTTCTCTGCTGCATTTTCTCCAGCCGGCTCAATATATTTTCCCCTTTCAAAAAGCATATCCCCCTCTTCAAGAAGCAGCTGGACTCTTTTCTTCTCAAATTCATTTAAGGATTCCCAGTTTGTTCCCTCATTCACTTCCCTGCTGAAAGGAAAATATCCGTTGTCATAAAGGAAATACCCGAGAACAACCAGCAAAACCGAGATT
>JBLNGL010000021.1:0-6321 GCA_050264735.1 Ignavibacteria bacterium
GTTATGCATCCTAAAATGAAAAATATCGGCAGAGGAATGCCTTATTTCCATCAGTCTATGGTCATTCGCAGGTCGGTATTCGATTCGGTCGGGCTTTATAATAAAGATTATAAAATTTCAATGGATTATGATCTTATTGTCAGAATGGAAAAGAAGGGATTAAAAGGTTTTTATTTAGATGGAGGCCCTGTAGTAAAAATGGACGGGAACGGAGTTTCAAACACGCGAGAATTTAAAACCATGACGGAAGCCGTAAGATCTCTATGGGAAAATAAACATTTAAATATATACATTGCATACAACTTATTGGTACGAATATTTTTATTTTCTTTGAGAAAAATGGCCGTGGTTTTAGGTGTTAAAGTTGTATATGTTAAATTAATGAAGTGGAAATACAGCCGGGTATTTTATAAGATTCTCATATCATTGCATTTTACGGATTTGGTTGGGTATGGAATATATTAAGAAAGGAAGAGCAGATGAAAGAATTGGTTAATAATCTTTTGAACAGGTTGGGATTTCCTCCCGTACATAAATATCCTATTGAAAGACTTAAAAGAAGAAAAGCAATATTTGATCATTATAAGATAGATCTTTTATATGATATCGGAGCCAATATAGGTGAATATTCGATGATAATGAGGAAAATAGGCTATGATAAGAGAATTGTTTCCTTTGAACCTCTATCTTCCGCATTCAGAAATTTGGTAAAAGTGCAGTCTGCAGATGAACATTGGGACGCATATAATTTTGCTTTGGGGGATTTTGATGGTGTTACTGAAATAAATATATCGGAAAACTCTGTGAGCAGCTCTATTCTTCCTGTTTCGCAGCTTCATATAGATATACACGAACGTACAAAAGTAATCGGGAAAGAAAAGGTTGAAGTCAGGAAACTGGATTCAATATTCGACGAGACATATAAGGGTGAAAAAAATATTTTCTTAAAAATAGATACACAAGAATTCGAAAAAAAAGTGCTGGAAGGAGGAAAACAAACTTTAAAAACAGTTTCCGGAATTCAGATGGAATTGTCTATTGTTCCTTTATATAATGAAAATGAAAATTATATTGATATGATCAGGTATGCAGAGGATTATGGCTTTACTTTGAGCGGACTTGAGCCCGGCTTTTATGATAAAACCAGCGGCAAAATTCTCCAATTCGACGGTATTTTTACAAAGTCTTTAACCTTTGTTTAGGGACTCATAGCGAATTTTATTTCAATACTCGAAATCCCTCCTTTATTTATATAAAAATAAAATCAGGCATAATACTTTAGGTCCTAATAAAACTCTATTATTTATGAATTAACTGCGCTTATTGTTTCTTAACAAATGTAGGGAAAAATCTCTGAAATTTGCAGAGTGGCGGAATACTTTCCGTTACAAAAATGATTAATTGTTCATATTTTCTGTGTAATGATGAATATAAGTAGACTCGTATAACAGCACCCTCCGCAGCGGCTGTTAAATAAATCCAATCAGTTCTAATAATTTGACCATTATAATAGCATTTATCCTGGGCTGATCTTCATGCTCATAATAAGAACATGGATAAAATTGATTCATTTTTATTTTAATTATACTGTTAAATTATTTACTGAATGAAAAGATAAGAAATTTGTTGGTTTTGGCACAGCGTATGCCTCGTTTTTTAAGGGTGAATACGGTTAATTTAGGCTTTTAGGGCATGATTTTAAATATTAATAATTAATTCAACTTTTTTTTATAAAAAGATTTTTTTTATCAATGAAAATCAATACTGCTAAAAAAATATTGATATTCTTCTCCTCAATTTTTGTCCTTTTCTTTTTAGGGGAAATGGGAGTAAGAATTTTGGATACCTTAAGAGGACATAATTTTTTCTCCAATATGCACCGCGATAAATTTGAAATAAATATAAGAAGCGCCAATCCCATACCGTTCCGGACATTCGGTCCGAATTTCTATGAAGAAAAAGATGGAGTAAAATATATTTCCAGTTCCCACCATGAATTGTATCCGCTGATTAAACCTGACAATACTTTCCGCATTGTCTGTTTTGGCGGATCTACAACTCGGAATCAATGGACTTATGAAAAATATAAACTTCATTATCCGGGTGTTCTCCAGGAGATGCTCCAGCAAAAATATCCCGGGAAAAAAATTGAAGTAATTAATGTCGGTTATGATGCTTATTCTACGCCGCATTTTTTAATTTTACTTGAGCTGGATGTAATATCATGGTCGCCTGACTTGGTTATAATAAGTGAAAATAATAACGACATGAGTGCTTCATACTGGACTCATTTTTCTTTTGATTATTCAAATAAGTATAAGTTAAAACAGTATAACATTCCTGATTATACAAAGGACTTTACTACTATAAATGCATTGTTCCGCTGGTCAAGCTTTTATTGGTTCGTAAAAGAAAAAATTGATAAAATATCGGCGGGTTCAGTTAATCAAAATATTGAAATGACTAAAATAGAAAATGCAAAAATGACAATCGGTTTGGAACCTCCTAAAATCAGCCGGTATATATTTAAAAGGAATTTACTGACTTTTTATTATATTGCGGCTAATTGGAAAATTCCAGTATTATTCGCTTCACAGCCTTTAAAACCTAACGTCCAAATGTCCGATTATATGCCGAATAAAATCGATGAAAAAGTTTTTTTAAATGTGAGCAATAAAGAAAAAATATCACATCATAAATGCTTCAACAATATAATTAAAGAAGTTGCTGCAGAAACTAATTCCTATTTTATTGACCATGATTCTCTGCTGGAAGGAAATGAAAAATACTTTATAGACGCCGTACATTATTCTAAGATTGGAGTGGAAAAACTAGCTCGAAACTATTATGAATATATCGTAAATTATAAAATAATACATGAAAAGAGTGTGGATTATGTCCAAACTTACAGTAATTTCTGAAATTATTTCTTATTTAAAAGCCAACAAAAAATGGTGGCTTATTCCAATTGTTGTTTTTTTAGTTCTTCTCGGCGCTCTAATAATTCTAGCTGAAGGCTCTGCTGTCGCACCGTTCATATATACATTATTTTAGTTGAACTTTGGTGTTAGGAGACATGCTATGAATATATTAGGAATCTCAGCTTACTATCACGATTCTGCTGCTGCGCTGCTTCGCGACGGTGAAATAATCGCAGCGGCTCAGGAAGAACGGTTTACAAGGAAGAAGCATGACCATGAATTTCCAATTAATGCAGTAAAATATTGCCTGCATGAAGCTGGAATATCTGCCGACAAACTGGATTATGTTGCTTTCTATGATAAACCTATTATAAAATTTGACAGGATCCTGGAAACATATGTTACATATGCTCCATTGGGAATACGTTCTTTCATAAAGGCTGTGCCGTTATGGATTAGAAAAAAACTTTGGATGACCGATCTCATTAAAAAGGAAATAAACTATGAAGGTCAAATATTATTCCCGGAGCACCATGAATCTCATGCAGCATCGGCTTTTTTCCCGTCCCCGTTCCAGCGTGCAGCATTCCTAACCATTGACGGTGTAGGGGAGTGGGCAACATCATCATTTGGAGCAGGTATTGAAAATAAAGTGCAAATAATGGGCGAATTGCATTTCCCGCATTCTCTTGGTTTATTGTATTCCGCTTTTACCTATTTCACAGGGTTCAAAGTTAATTCCGGCGAATACAAAGTAATGGGTTTGGCTCCCTACGGCAATCCTAAATACGTGCAAAAGATCTACGACTACCTGCTTGATTTAAAAGAAGACGGATCATTTAAGATGAACATGGAATTTTTTAATTATTGCGCCGGCTTAACGATGACAAACGAAAAGTTTGAAAAAATATTTGACGGTCCTCCAAGAAAATCTGAAGCCAATCTCACGCAGAGAGAAATGGATCTTGCATGTAGCGTCCAGGTTGTTACCGAAGAGATCATGCTTAGAATGGCAAAGCATGTTAAAAAGGTAACAGGCGAAAAATATTTATGCCTGGCAGGCGGGGTTGCTCTTAACTGCGTTGGGAACGGGAAGCTACTGCGGGCCGGAATATTTGATGATATTTGGATTCAGCCTGCCGCGGGTGATGCGGGCGGCGCTCTTGGTGCGGCTTATATTGTACATCACCATTATTTAAATAATCCTGCACCAGGCAAGAACGGTACGGATTTGCAAAAAGGTTCTCTCCTCGGAACTTCCTACAGCAATGAAGAAATAAAGGAATTTCTTGAAAAAAATAATCTCCCTTATAAATATTTAGAAACCGAAGATCTGCTTAATGAAACAGCCGGACTGCTCCGGCAGGAAAAGATAATCGGATGGTTTCAGGGAAGAATGGAATTTGGACCTCGCGCATTAGGTGCACGTTCTATAATTGGAGATGCGCGCTCACCAGAAATGCAGAAAAAAATGAATTTGAAAATAAAATACAGAGAGAGTTTCCGTCCGTTTGCACCATCGGTACTTGCAGAGAAAGTTTGTGAATGGTTTGAAATGAACCATGAAAGTCCTTATATGCTTTTAGTTGCAGAAGTAAAAAAAGAAAAGCAGCGTCAAATGACTTCCAAAGAAAAAGATCTTTGGGGGATTGACCAGCTTAATGTTGTCCGGTCAGAAGTCCCGGCAATTACCCATATCGATTATTCTGCCCGGATTCAAACGGTAAATAAAAAAGATAATCCTAGGTATTATGCATTAATTTCAAAATTCTTTGAAAAAACAAGCTGCCCGGTAATTGTAAATACATCATTCAATGTCCGCGGTGAACCTATAGTAGAATCTCCGCTCGATGCCTACAAATGTTTTATGAGAACTGAAATTGATGCGCTGGTGCTCGAAAATTTTATATTGTATAAAAATCAACAGCCTGAATTTCATGATAATATTGACTGGAGACAGGTATATGAGCTGGATTAATGATGTTAAAACGGAAATAAAAGCTCTTGACCTTGGTAAAAAGAAGTTAAGAAACTTCGGTCTTCTGGTCGGTGGTATTTTTCTTTTGATCTCTGCGTGGATATTTTACAGCCAGAACCAAAAACTTCCCGGGCAGGAGAATTATATATTTGTTTATATCTTTTTATTTTTAGGAGCTCCTCTTTTTATACTAGGTGCTGTTTCTCCGGCGCTTCTGAAACCTGCCTATAGAATCTGGATGGGTCTTGCATTTGCAATGGGATGGATTATGTCCCGCCTTCTGATTACAATATTATTTTATTTGGTTGTTACACCTACAGCATTCATTGCAAAAATCTTTAGAAAGAAATTCTTGGATATATCTTTTAGGGATAATCAAAGTACATATTGGGTACTAAAATCTGGTGATGCCAAGGTTGATTATAAAAAAATGTACTAGTTCTTAATCTTAAACTTTTCTGGCATTTTAAATTTTAATATGGTTGTTTATCTGAATTTATTTTATAACCAGGTGAAGATAAGCAAGTTGGCAACGTAATGATAAAAGATTTCTAATTATTATTAAAGTAAAAGTGTTGCTTTGTCTATAAAAGTATAGTGAATAATTTCTAGATAGCCTTAATAATATTTCTTAATATTTCTGATTAATTATTTAAAGTTAATTATATAACAAGACAACTTTATGTGGTTTAATTCCTGGGAATTTCTCTTTTTCCTGCCTGTTGTACTGATTTTCTATTATGTCTTCTCTCACCGGGTTCAGAATATCTGGTTATTAATTGCCAGTTATTTCTTTTACGGGTGGTGGGATTGGAGATTCCTTATTTTAATATTTATTAGCACTTCGGTTGATTATTTCTCTGCCCTCTTCATATATAATAATACAGAGGAGAAAAAAAGAAAAATAGGTTTTTATGCAAGCATTGTAGTGAACCTTGGCCTTCTCGGAGTTTTTAAGTATTTCAATTTCTTTATTGATAATTTTGTTGCTTTGGGATCTGCTGTCGGCATTAACCTTAATACCCCCGTAATGAGATTGATCCCTCCTGTCGGTATTTCTTTCTATACTTTTCAAACATTGTCATATACAATAGATGTATATAGAAATATTCAGAAACCGGCATTAAACTTTTTTGATTTTGCTTTATATGTATCATATTTCCCCCAGCTTGTTGCCGGACCGATAGAAAGAGCATCATCCCTGCTTCCGCAGATATTGAAAAAGAGGAAGGTAAATTCCGAGATGATCAACTCGGGATTATTGCTAATCTTAATTGGTTTCTTTAAAAAAATTGCAATTGCCGATACTGCTGCAGTCGGAGTTGAAGAGGTTTTCAGCAATCCGGCTAGGTTTTCATCCTGGTTTTTATGGAAAGGACTGTATCTATTTTCTATTCAAATCTACTGCGATTTTTCAGGCTA
>JBLNGL010000022.1:0-16712 GCA_050264735.1 Ignavibacteria bacterium
AAAAATTTTGAAACAGAGCTGCCTGATTTATTCAATTATATTAAAACAAAAGGATTACAGATTAAAAATTTTGAAAGCAGAAGAAAAACACTGGATGATCTGTTTATTTTCTTAACAGGAAGACACCTTGATGAAGAAAATAATCAGAACTAGACAATTCTCAGCATTGCTTAATTCTCATGCTAAAGAAATACTCCGGGAACCGGCTGTTTTATTCTGGGGGATACTTTTTCCTCTCCTGATGACTCTCGGATTAGGGATTGCATTTACTCAAAGCCGCGATATTATCCGTAAAGTTGCGGTAATTGAGAATGTTTCGAATCAGCAGGCAGGTTCATCTAAATTTTTGAAATTCATGAGAGAAAAAACTCAAAAAATTAAAGCACCGGATAAGGAGCACAACGGCTACAAGCTTACTGTTAAAGATGAAAAATTAGGAACAAGCATTTATATTTTTGAGGAGACAACCTGGAGTGAAGCAGCTATTCTACTGAAAAGGGGAGAAATAAATTTAATAGTTGAAGACAGCAGCGAAGATATTAAGTATCACTTTGATCCGGTTAATCCGGAAGGGCTGATCACCTACCTGAATATTTCCCGGATAGTCAATAATAAAAGATCATCGGAAGATATACAGCAGGAAAAGATTGAGCCTTTAACTCTGCAGGGTACCCGTTATATTGATTTCTTTGTCCCGGGATTATTATCAATGGGAATAATGATGTCTTCCGTTTGGGGTTTGGGTTACAACATTATAGAAAAGCGTTCCAGGAAATTATTAAGAAGGTTGATTGCTACCCCGATGAAAAAATCACACTTTCTCATTTCATTAATGACTATAAGAACTGCTATGAATTTTATTGAAGGAGCCCTGCTCTTCCTTTTTGCTTATTTAGTTTTCGGGATCATAATCCAGGGAAGCGTGTTAGCTTTAGTTTTTATTTTTATCGCGGGCAACATTGCATTTGCCGGTGTAGCTGTTTTTACCGCATCCAGGACCGCAAATACGGAGGTGGGCAACGGTTTGATTAATGCAGTAACTACACCGATGATTGTACTCTCCGGAATTTTTTTCAGCTACCAGAATTTTCCCGATTGGGCAGTTTCCTTTATTAGACTTTTACCGTTAAGTCTTCTTGCGGACGGTGTCAGAGCCATTTTTATCGAGGGAGCCGGACTCAGAGAAATAGCAGTTCCGTTTTTAATATTAATTGCAACGGGTATTGCTAGCTTTTTAATCGGGCTCAAAATTTTTAAATGGCATTAATCAGGCTGGGAATTTCTCTCTTTATCGAGGCTGTATTTACCCGGTCCGAGAAAAATAAGTCCTAGTAAAATACATCCCAATTCAATCGGATAAGCTATTTTGTTCAACGGGTCACCGTTGTAAATATGCGATGAAGCTGCGACTCCCATAATTAATAATAGAAAAGCGGATGCAGGCCTGAAAAATAATCCAAGAACTATCAGCGTACCGCAAACTAATTCTGTGCATGCCGCTAAAAATCCCCATACCACCGGATAGAAATCAATATTAAAGTTTTTCACTGCATTGCCTATCCTTTCCCACCTTGCAGGTCCTCCAAGAATTTTCGGCAGTGCATGAATAAAAATGTAACTTCCTCCCAAAAATATTCTTATGATCAGCATTCCCAAATCAGGTTTATGAAAAAACCGGGAAAGCATTTTTTATCCTTTCAAAAAATTTCTGATTTATATTTTTCCGAATATAAATTGCCGGGCAATATAATTCCTAAATCATTATTCAGTTTCCAAAAATATATATCCGGCAAGTATCAGTGCATCTTTTGCCTGCTCAAGCTTTGTTTTTTTTATCAGAATATAGTCGGTATCGTAGGTTGATAAGGTAAATACACTTATTTTCTCGCTGCTTAATATGTTTGTAATATCCGACATTAATCCGACCAAAGAAAAATCAAGAGGACCGATTACTTTAATTGCCCGCCAGTCAGGCTCGCACTTAGAGCTGTTTAAATTTAAGTTTGATTCGCAGACTACTGACAGCTCATCTTCAGTCCGGCTTATCCAGAAGTATTTACTTTCAGAAATTATGCCCGGTATTGTTTCGAAATGTTCAAAACGATGAACGGAATATTCTCCTTCGAGTATTAAAAGTTTCGGTTTTAACATTACAGATAATTCATTAAAGAATTGGCACGATATAAACTATTGATCCCGATGCAAATAGTACTGATAAAATTACCGATAATTTTTTCCTCAGCCCGAAAAAAATAATTTGTTCGATTAGCCTTATAAACCAAAACACAGAAATCGAAATTATTAAAACCTTTCCAAGGCTTGTAAAGATTAGATCATGAGCATAAAATATTGAAATAAGCCCGGCGGCTAAAAAAACAAAAATCAGGCAGAGATTTAGGATCTGCATAACAGCTCTATTAATAAAATTCAGTGAAGATAAGTCTTCTTTCCATTTAAATATGCTCCAGAAAAAAAGGTGAAAAACTACAAAACCAAGATGAAAGAAACCGCCGAGAATTATTAATGTTTCACTCATGTTCAAATCTCTCTTTAAATTGCGGATTTCGGATTTCGAATTTGATTGAGAGCTCCTACTTTAAAACCGAAAAACAAATTTAAATTTTTTATTATCCTTTTAAGAAACTTTAAAAGGGGAATTAATTTAATCAAATTTATTTTATAAAATAATTAAACTGGAGAATTATTCTGAGTTTGGGATGTTTTTATTCCTTGAAATAAAAAAACCCGGTGATCAGCCGGGTTTAAAAATTTCATCCTTAGGGATCTTTACTTCAGCATCATCATTTTTTTTGTAAGATATTGATTCCCAATCCTAAGCTGGTAAAAATAAATTCCTGATGAAACCAGACTGCCATTATCATTTCTGCCGTTCCACCGGATTTCATGTGTACCGCTGTTCTGCTGCTGATCTACAAGTCTTGCTACACGTTCTCCGCTGATGGAATAAATATCCAGGACAACGTTTTCATTCTTCTTTAAATCATATTTAATTGTTGTACCGGGATTGAACGGATTGGGGTAATTTTGGTATAAATTATAATTTACCGGATTTATACCGGAAGATTTATCGCTGATGCTTGTAACAACTTCCTGATCACCAAGGGATTTCAAATATTCAACAAGATCTGTTTTTTCATCTGAGGATAGTGATAGATTAAAGTGACTATTATAATGATCGATTACGTCTTCCAATGCGGCAAATCTCCCGTCATGATAAAATCCGCCTTTCATTCTTGTCCATAATCCCTTAAGCGGTGTTGTTCTGTACATTTCATCCGGAGATCTTTTAGCCTGGAAATCATCAATGCCGATCTCGTCCGGCGTATGCATGTTATAACCTGGCTCTGTAAAGATCGGGGGCACATGACAGTCCGCGCATTTTGCTTTCCCTTTGAAGAGCATTTCTCCTGCTGCAGCAGAACTCTCATTGTAGCTTCCTTCCGGCGGCTTGGGAGCAGGCAGTGAAAGCTGATAGAAGTGAAGAGCCGGAAGTTTTGCAGTTATCTGATCATCTGTAGGACGGACATTCCACATGTTATTTGCCGCAGCAATAGGGAATTTAGCAGGATCATTTAACCTTGGATCATAAAATGTTCCTGTGCCGTGCATCTCGAGATTGGCTACAAGCGCATTCCAATGAGTAACAGAACCCCAGCCGGTATATGTATGAAGGTTAACTCCAGCTAGTCCAAATGCGGATGGAAGTAAAGTTGCTGCGGGCCTACCGTCCGGAGTCCTAGCTTTGCCGTCAAAAAATAATTCCGCATCAAACTTACCAGGCCCCCAACTCATCAAAACTCCTCTGACCGTATCTTCAGGAACACCTAAGAGGGACGCCACTAAACTTAAATCGGGAGATAAATTAATAATTGCTCCCACATTAAGATCCCGGTTTGCCCAGCCGTCAAGCCTTTTGCCAACTCCCGGGATAAAAGAATCGTCAACGGTTGAATGACAAGAAGAGCAATTTAATCCTAAAGAAACAAGCTGGTCTCCTTCAAAAAAACCTTTAACACCGACAACGGCATTAAGCTTCAATAAAGTAACAGTCACAGCAGGATCATTCAGATCGATCTGATTATTTTGAAGGGCAGTAATGACTTCTTCGGGAAGCGCTTCGACATCTACCTTTAATCCGGCTTCCAAAGCCTGCAAAGGAGTTAATCCCGGACCCACGCCTCCGAGAGAATCTCCCTCAATTGCTTCATGCAGTCTTAATGTGCCTCCCCAGAAAGCTTCTGAACCAAATGTATCATGCCTGAATATTTCTTTCCCCTGTTCCAGCATATCCATTGCCTGCTGTTTTTGAGCTTCATCATAGTTGCTCTTCCTCTCTTCAGCAGCTACTAAAACGAAAGCCGATATTAACGGAACAGCAAGCATCGAAAAAAAATAAATTAGTTTGTTCTTCTTTCTCATAATGCCTCCGGTATTAATCATTGATAAAAAATCTATTTATACATTCGGACAGTGCATAGATGAGAAAGTATATTCGAAGGTTACAAACAAGCAAGCTGATGGTGATGCAGTTGGAGTGAGACAATAAAGGTTTTGATATGAATTACAAAAACTAATAATAAACTCATGCTGCAGCCCTTCTCTTGTTTCAACGGTTTTTGCGAATTTTCACACAGTCTCCTGAAAGGAGAAGGGCTTATAAAACATTCTGACTTAATAGTAATATTCTGTCAGAATATTACCATATATTGTCTTATTGTCAACCTGTCTCGCCTTTAGCCTATCTTGGCTTGGCCGAGCCAAGACGGGCGAGCCCAAAGCGGATGAGTCTCTCTTTCTGAAATTACAATTTTAATCTCATTGAAAGATCGCAGCGTTCAGATAAATGATCGGGTTGAAATTCTTTGAATCCGAATCTCCTATACAATCCAATTGCCTGGATTAATGATTTATTTGTTTCCAAAATAATCTCTTTGTATCCCAATTTTTTAGCTTTTGAAACGGCTTTATTCAACATTTTTTTACCGAGTCCTAAACCTTGAAACTCAGGATATAAATACATTTTTCTAAGCTCACATATTTCAGCATTTATTTTAAATAATCCGTAAGATCCAATTATCCGCTTTTGCTGATCTTCAATTATTTCAAACCAGCCGTTATTTTTAAAATATGATTCATTTAAATCCAGCAGATCTTTATCCGTTCCTTCCGGGTCCATTTTTAAACCGTAATTTCCCAATACAGTTTCTACCAGCCGGTAAATTTCCGTCCGGTCATTATTTTCAGCTTTTCTAAAACCAAAAGGCTCAATTGGATCTTTGATATTATTATTCATACCGGCTACCAATGGTCAATTTTCAAACATCTTTTCAATAATACTTTCAACATGTATCTTGGATGTATTAAAAATTTTAATATCGTTAAAGTCACCCTGATCGAGTATTAAGGGTAATTCAGTTCCGCCTAAAATCAATCCTTTAATCTCATCATTATCTTTCATTCTGATGACAATATTTATTAATTCTTTTTTTGTTGAAGGATTGATAATCCCAAGAACCAGTTCATCAAAATAAATTTTATTTATATATTCTTTTGATTTTTTATCAGGGATTACAACCTCAACTGAATACTTTCCGCCTGTCGTTTGATAGAATCCCCCTTCCATTGTTGAAAGTGTGCCGAATAAACCCACTCTTTTAATATTCTTTCTTCTTATTTCTTTAAAACATTCCTCAACTATGCTCAATAACGGCAGATTTACTTTTTTTTGAAGTTCATCAAAAACAATATGAGGAGTATTTGAGGCAAGCGCTCCGAAATCTGCGCCGGCTTCCTCCAGCTTTTTTATCTCTTTTGCCAGGAACCCGGATAAAGCATCGAGTTTATTTTCTTTAACATAGCTCAGCATTTCAGTCATGTTAATATTGTTAATCAGTAAATGCGGATAATCATCTGTTGAGAATCTTTCACGGAATTTTTTTATTATCATTTTATAGTAATCTATTGTGGATTCCGGGCCGATGCCGCCGATTAAGCCGAGTGTTTTGTACTTCATTTTTCTTTTCTTAATTGAAATTATTTTATTCCTGTTCCTTTAAAGAAGGTATAATTAAATGTTCCATCCGGTCCGGCAGCTGCATAAAGATCGGAAATACCTTTGTTCCATTCTTCAGGAGTGATCAGCTTGTTTTCAAGTGCATCTTCTTTAACCCCCTCAACCATAGCTGCGAAGGTTTTTTTGGTAAATCCTTCAACCCATTCGGGCCGGCTTGCATCGCAATAAACTTGCCGGGGATTAACTTTTATATTCTTAAATCCAGCTTGATTAAGAAGGGGATACAGCTGTCTTCCTATAAGAGAGTTTCCGCCCGATTTAGCCTGAAGTTCAACAAGGCAGTCAATAGCTCGCTGCGCCGATTTACTTTGAGGATAATAATAAGCCGATCCATGATCTCCTTCAATTACCGTTATTGTTCCCCCGGGTTTAAGTACTTTTTTAAGGCATTCAAGTGCTTTCAGCGGTTCTTTAAGATGTTCAAGCACAAAGCAGACAAAAACATGGTCAAATATATTTTCTTCAAACGGTAAATTGAAAATGCCGGCAAGCCTAAAATTCACATTTGAAATCCCCTCTTTATCAATTGAAGCTTTTGCAGTCCTTAAAGATTCTTCAGAGATATCGATTGAAATAAATTCTGCCTGAGGACTGTTTCGCGCTAAAATTTTGGTCTGGGCTCCTACACCGCACCCGGCTTCCAGGATTTTGCTGTCCGCCGGGTAAATAGTATCATCGTGTAGAAGCTCAGCTAGAGTTTCTGCCTGGTCGATCAGCCGTTCATTTTCTTTTTCAGAATACCCGTGCACATAGTCATTATTATTCATAACCAGATTATTTTTTTAGTTAAAAAATAGATATAAGTCATATAGATAACCAAGAAAAATCCCACCGGATAAAAGGAAGAAAATATACAGGATTATTGCGCGTTTTTTTAGTATGGCTGAAATCCCGGCAATTACCCCTGCACTTGTACCGGGACCGGTTATTAAAAATGCAAGCATAGCTCCTTCTCCGGCACCTCCATTTAATAATGTTTGGATCAATGGGACTGCGGATTCTCCGTTTACATATAAGGGCAGCCCGATCAAAGCAGACAGCGGAACAGCAAATACATTTTTAGAGCTGAATAATCCTGTTATAAATGAAGCCGGTACAAAGTGGTTAATTAAAAAACCGATTGCAGCAAAAACTGTATAATAAAGCATGATCTGTTTTACACCGGTATTTAATATTTCCGTGCCGATCTTTTTCCATTTGATGTTTGCAATGAATCCGGAAATTTTTTTTGCAATGTTTTCAACCGATTCCAGCTGCATAAAATTATAATAAAATTCTCTGTTGTAACTTCCGGCGGAAGATTGAGAAGCACAGCAAAAATTTAATTTTGATGAATTTAACTTTACATTTTTTTTATTTGCAGCATCCGGAAGATTATTAATTCTTTCAGAGCAGCCGCATGTTTGGATTTCCGGAAGAATATAAGCAGATACTGAACAATCACATGCTTGTTTATCCGAGCTGCCGGCTGAAGGTTTGTTCTGCCTGACAAACCGTACCTGATCATTCAAATAATCAGATTTCTTTTCAATCCAATGCGTTATATAGCCGGATCCAATGCCGATTATAACTGAAGAAACAGCCAGTGCAATCGCAAATTGTGTGCTTATTATACCTGCTATAAGTATAAAACCATCCGGGCTCATTAAAGGTGAAGAGGTTAAAAAAGCCATCACCGGACCCCACGGCAAAGCTGTGGTCAGCATCCCGATTATAACAGCCATTGTTCCGCAGGCACATAAGGGAGTAAAAGCCCCGACGGCAACGCTTGCCGGTATTGAAACGTTTGATCTATGTAATAATGCGTGCTTAATTTTTTCAGGCTTCACATAAACTATTAATACCGCAGCGGTAACTACTGCGAGGCTAAGAGGCAGCCAGTTATGAATATAACTTTGTACTAAGTATGCTGCCATTTCTATGAAGAGCTTTTCCATTTTTTCCTCCATCTAAAAATTTTTTTGAACTCATTATCTAAGACGAATGAGCTTCAAAAAAGACGCAAAGTTTAAAAACGGGAGGTGACTATCCGGAGCTTGCAGCCTTTTTTAATCTAATAAGTCTGAAGAAAAATTCTTTTCCTTTATAAAATCTTATAAAATTCAGACAAGCCCTGAAGCTTTCATCAAAAAGGATTGTAAGGAATATCCCAAGCAGGTTCAAATGAAAAACAAAGATCATCAAAGCACTCATAGAAATTGTAAAAGTAGTCCCGAAAATCTGTGTATAGAGCATCCATTTTGTATCTTTCATCCCCCTAATTGCATTGCCGCTTATTACATTAACGGAGACCGGGAAAATGGTTATTGCAGCAATATACATTAGGTGAGTTACCCGGTTTATTAAATTTTTTTCCGAAGTAAAAATAGAAAGAATATTTTCCGGAAAAGCGATAAATAAAAATGAAATGAATATGCAAAAAAAGAATCCATACCTTAAGCTTACCATCCCGACATGAATTGCTTCCTCAGGCTTGCCTGCTCCCATTTTCTGCCCTACAAGGATCATAGTTGCCCTTGCAATTCCTATGTAAATAAAAAATGTAAATGCCTGAATCCGGCTGACTAAAATGTAAAGGCCTGAAGAATATGCATCCAATCCATTTACAATGCTTATAATTGCTATTTGGCCGAAAGACCAAAGCATTGCTTCAAGTCCTGAAGGCAGCCCTACTACAATATTATCTTTTTGAATTTTCCATTCAGGCTTTAAAATTCCTTTTAATGAAGTTTTAAAAGTTAGTTTATTACTTAATAACAAAACAAAGACGAAATAAATAACAGCAGAGTAGTTGGAAATTGTTGTTGCAATTGCTGCACCTTTAATACCCATTTCGGGAAATCCGAAATTACCGTAAATCAATGTCCAGGCAATAACCACATTTATGATGGTTCGGATTATTCCGGCATACATGATGTACCTTGTAATTCCCATACCCTGCAGGGCAGCGGTAACGGAGTACTCTATACCTATTAGTAAAAAAGAATAAGAAAGAATAGTCATATAGTCGGAAGCAAAAGGATGAACTTCGGCAGGAGTACCCAATAGTCTCAGAATATCCGGCGAGAAATTGTACAGATAAACAAAGAAAAAAATTGAGATTATAGTGTTATAAAAGAATGAAACTTCGGAATACCGTGCTGCTCTCTGAATATCATTTGCACCGAGAGAATGAGCAATAATAATTGTCGCTCCCATACTGATTGTCATTATGAAGGAGATATGGATAAAATATGGAAAGACTACATTTCCAACCGCGGAGAGCATCAATGGATTATAATGGCCAAGCAGCGCAATATCCACCTGAAGCTGGATGTACTGCATAAGGTACTGTACAATGATGGGTATCCCGATAAAGAAAAGCTTAGAGCTTATATTTTCAGATTTACCGGGTGAAACCAATACCATCCTATTTAACTATATAAAATTTGGGATTTATTTCTCAGTGTTTCTTTGTGTCTTGCTCTTTGGAACTCTGTGTAACTTTTCTAAAGATCAGTGACACAGAGATACCGGAGAAGCACAAAGTTACACAGAGCTGAAGTCAAATTAATTTGGAAAGCAAAAATTGAAAATGTTTTTTTGAAAAGTCAATTACAACAGCAGCAGGTAACCGGACGGGAATTTATTATAGTCCCATACTTATCAAATTCGAAATGACAGCATCTCATAAGCGCATCTTTAATCATTTGCCGGCCGCGCTGGACCCGTGATTTTGCACCCGAAACGGAAATTCCTAATTTTTTTGCGAGTTCTATTTGAGACAATCCTTCGAACTCAACTAAAAGAATCGCCTGGGCATATTTTTCAGGAAGTGATTCCACTATCTCTTTAAGTCCCGAAGCGATTTTTTCCTCTTCACTGATTTCACCTGCTTCCGATATCTCAATGCCGTCAGCCATCGGTTTATTCCGGCTCATTTCAAATTCTTCTTGTTCATTTATTAGGAGGGATTCAATGTCTACCGGATCAGTTTTATGTTTTCTGTAATAATCGATTATAGTATTTTGTGCAATTTGATAAACCCAGCTGCGGATTTTTGTCTCGTCTTTAAGTGTGTCAATCTTCGAATGAATTTTTAAGAAAACATCCTGGAAAATATCTTCAACAAATGAGGAATTAGAGACGCGCTTATGTATAAAAGCCTTTATTTGGCAGCAGAAATTATCCCATATTTCTTCAGTTTTCGGCATTTTATCATTATCTACATTTCAGCTACTACAAGCATTTCAAAATCTTCGGTTGTCAATTTATCATTCCGGCTGAACGCACCAAGCTTTGCTCCGAAAATATCGATTGTTCTAAAGTTAAGGGATTTTAATAACCAGGTAATTTCGGAGGGAACATAAAACCTTTCATTGCAGTGCAGCTCTTTTTTATTCCCGGAATCGTCTTCAAAAGTGGTAATGTTATAATCACGGAATTCCATTAAATTAAAGGAATTGTTTTGGCTGGATGAATTCCCTTCGACAGTTTGGGAATTAATAAAGTCTTTCACTGAATGAAAAAGAGGAAAGAGTCCGTTCAATGTTGTAAATATAAATTTCCCGTCGGGCTTCAATGCTTTAGCGGCACTTTTCAATATTTCAAAATTCATTTCATCGGTTTCCATTAATGAGAAGCCTCCTTCGCAAAGCATTATTGCCAGATCAAACTTACGGTAGAAAGGAAGATTCCTGGCATCCTGTTTCTGAAAATCAATTACCACGTTTTGCTCACTTGCTTTTTCCCTGGCACGCTTCAGCTGGGAATTGGATAAATCAATCCCTGTAATTTTATAACCTCTTTTTGCCAGTTCGATTGAATGCCTTCCCGTTCCGCATCCGATATCAAGTATCTTAAGATTCTTATTAAAATTGATCTCTTTTTCAATAAAGTCGCATTCACCGATTGTTCCCTGAGTAAAGCTTTCCCGGTCATACTTCTCAGCATAATTTTCAAAAAGGGCTTCGTACCATTGTTTCATGTTATTTCCTAAATTTATCTTTAATCATTTTTTAAAAGAATTTTTGCTCCCCAATCATTAAAGGAAGAATTCTGTTTTTCCGGAAATTCCGGCAAAATAAGTTTCCCTTTATCATCGGAATTTATTGCAATCTTATCACTCCAATCTCCATTTATGGTATTAAACCAATTGAGAGCGTAAGAACTATTTGGTTTAAAGTTTTTCAAAACAGGCAAAACCGATTTATTTTCAAAATAAAGCAGTGCAAAATCTTTATCCGGTGTCCGCATCATGTAAGACCAGCCGTCCAACCCGTCTCCGGGACTGTCCGGTGCCTTATTCGGCTGAATGTCTTCCCGTGCCGGCTGAAGATCCTGATATTTTTTCCCTTCGGATAAAATAAATTCCTGCAGATGTTTCAAATAATTTGCCGATTCATATTTGAATGCATCCCAGACATGCGGACGCATTCCTGCAGGCTCTCCCGTAGTTGTAATATCATATGCAGCAGTACCATGCACATGCCCGGATAATCCTCCTGACAAAACCGAGCCGTACATTTGAGCTCTTGAAAAATAATTATCCCGATCCGAATTTGCAGGAGGATGCTCGCCGCCGGGCTTATTTATTTCATGATCCCAGCCTGTATAATAGGGCTCAAAATTAATTGCAGGGTAGGGAGGTTTTAGATTAAACAATACTTCAAGAGAATCCGCAACTCGGTGATCCCTCGGTTTATTCCCTACACTGTGCATTGTTAACCATGGGCAATCTTCACCATGACCGAATACCGAATAAGTTGAACTGCTTATAAGCGTTGTAACCGGCTGACCAAAAGGCATGTGTCCGTACTTTTTCAGATGATAAATCAAAGCTTCATTAAATTCATCGCCGGTAAGACTGTATTCTTTCGGAATCCAGTCAAGATGTATCTTGCTGTAGATAAAGTTATATGCTCCATATCTCGAACTTAAATATTGAACATACCTTGCAAACGATTCATTAAAATTAAAATAAGCTTTCCAGGCGGGACACATATCTCTCCTTACTGTTTCCAAAAGCGGCACAAAACCTTGATCTGATAAGTACTGCATTTTTTTGTCAAGGCTCCGGAAATATTCAGGAATGATTTGATTGAAATCTGCAACACCGGGATGCTCTTTCGACATTTTAAATGGTTTATTTCCATATTCATCACGCATATTCTTTGCAGTCATTTTTCCGTCTTTTGTAAGATAATCGAATTTCTCCCATGCATTTCTCGGATAAATTCCGTTTGAATCGGCATATGTAGAAGGTCTATAATCCGATTCCCAGTTAGGGAAAGATGCAATCATACTTACTGAATTAAAGCCCTGTTTTTTCCTGTACATTACCGCATCCTCGAAACCCATACCCGGTCCGGGCTCATAGTTTTCTGACGGCGGTGAGTTTCTAAAAGGAAGGCGCCAGGTTGCACCGGCAAGCCAGGTGTCACCAACCATAAAAAAAGGTGTTCCATCTGCATACTGTAATGCGCGTCCGTTTGGGGTTGGACGAAGAAAACCGCGGCGGATCGGATTCTGTTCCTTTTCTGCTTCAGTCCATTCAACGGCTGTAAACTCACCTGAATGATTATTCAATCCTTTATCGTCTGAATGATTTGAACCGCTTCTCCATTCCCATAGTCCCGGTTTTGCTGCGGTAATCCTGATTTTAAAGTTATTCCCGCCGTCCCAGAAACCGTAAACTCTTTTAGAAAAATCAGGCCCTTTCAGCTCAACCCAGCAGTCAACATCGGTATAGTAATTTTGGTAAGTTTTTTCCGCTTTCAATTCTATCTCTTTCATTTCCCAAACGTGAATTACGTCTATATCCTTTTTTGTTTGGGAAATTATCCAGGGACTAGTCATTAAAAGAAAAAACCAAGACAAAACTATTTTTTTAAATTTGCTCATTAGGAAGTTCCTTTTTTTGAACATCAAAATTATTCTTTATTTGTTCTGAGATACTTTTCCATTTCATCCCGGCTTATAAATT
Organism: Ignavibacteria bacterium; assembly: GCA_050264735.1. Classification (GTDB taxonomy): domain Bacteria; phylum Bacteroidota; class Ignavibacteria; order Ignavibacteriales; family Ignavibacteriaceae; genus DATKLQ01. Next base: position 13,059 of record JBLNGL010000022.1, read on the forward strand.
CCTCTGCAAAACATTTATAGCTTCCGGAATTCCGCAGTTCTTTAATTATATTCAAAAATTTTTTCATGGTGGAGCGGAAGACGTACGGACCAAAACTTAGCCTGTTGATTCCCATATTCTGAAGCGAGGATATAGATTCTGCTTGAGGAGTTCCTAAAACATTCATAGGTGAGCTGATATTTTTCCGGAGCCGGATTAATGTATCACGATCCGTTATACCAATCGGATAAATACAGTCGGCACCTGCCTGAACATATGCTTTTGCTCTTTTAATAATTTCGTTTTCAATTTCTTCCTTTGGTTTATCCGGGTTTACTAAAAAGAAATCTACTCTGGCATTAATAACAAGATCTATCCCTGCTTTAGCTGCGGTTTCTCTTACCGCAGTGATTCTCTCACACTGCTCATGGGATTCTCTAATTGCTGTACCGTCATTAATATTATCTTCTATATTTATTCCTGCAGCACCGGTTTCCAATAATTGAGTTATTGAATCCCTCAGTTCGGAAATTTTTTCTGCATATCCTCCTTCGATATCGGCTGAAACAGGAATTTCAACGCTGGCGACTATTCTTCTAATAATTTCAAAGTGAGTTGACAATTTTATATTCTCATGATCCTTGTAACCAAGTGATGAAGAGATTGCTGCGCTTGCTGTTGCTGCAGCAGGAAAACCCTCAGCTTCAAGCATACGTGCACCCAGCGGATCCCAAATATTCGGCAAAATCAGAATTTTATCCTGTTTATGCAGCGAGAGAAATAATTTTGCTTTTTGCTTCTGTTCAGTTTTGTTCATAATGGCTTTCTCTGATACTGGATTCTGGATTCTAGATACCGGATACCAGATACTTGAAGCTGCTTTATTATCCGGAATCCTGTATCCGGTATCCGGAATCTAAGACACAGATTCACATAATTATCAGGAAGTAATCAATTAAATCATATAAAGAATTTTATTCTTTGCCAGACTTCTTTAATAGACATTTTAGGTTTTTTACAGATAAAAATATCAACATTTTCATACGACATGCCGTATTTATTCGAATGGCTTCCTGCCGGCTTAACATATTCAAAAAATTCGCTGTTATCTTCATAGTTGGAGCCGATAACTATTAAAACATGTCCTTTAAAACCCTCAGGATAGCCCCAAATCCAAAAGTTATTATGAGATGAAATTGCCCGGGGCAGATTATATTTCCCCCTGTAAAAATTAACTGCTCCAGCTTCACCATAATTTTGACCGAATATTAAAGGTTTTTTTTTTTCTTCTTCAGTTAAAGTATTATAAACCCGGGCGACTTTCTGAACCATCTCTTCCCATCCGAACCTGTCCGCATAAAATTGCGGAAGCGGTCCCAGTTCAGATTTTTCATCACTTTCCGGTTTCATTCCCATCATCTCCTCTAATCTGATAAATGATTCAACATCTAAAATGGGAACAGCAAAAGGAGTTACTACAACAAAGAAAGGGATCATAATAATTATCAAAATTACACGCACAAAAGGACCCATGTACCTTTGAATCAAATAATCGGCTCCGATAACTCCTGCTGCAAGGATTGCCGGGAAGAGCACTCCCATATAATAAGGTTTCCCGTTATAAAAAGCGAAGACCAGGAAAACGGAAAGATAAATCCATCCGATAATGCTGTAGAATTTCCCTTCTTTATTAAAGAATAAAAAATAAATCCCTGTAAAAAGGAATAATGCATATCCCGGGTTCATTTCGAATAAAGTCTTTATAAAAAATTCAAGAAATCCCCTAGGTCTGTTTTTATATGCGGAAGCATTATGCATAAATTCAAGTGTAGGATAATTATTTGCAATCTGCCAGATAATATTTGGGAGGAAGATTAGGAATGCTATGGCTGCACCAATCCAGATCTCTTTAGATTTTAAGTAGTTTCTGTTCTTTGTTAAAATTAAACCTATAACAAGACCAAACCCTAAAAACACGAAAGTTAATTTATTTTCAAGACCCAGGCCGAACAGCAGTCCTATCGCAAGCCAAAGTTTTACATTGCCGGTATTTAAGAGACGAGTAAGATAATAGAACATTAATGCTGAGAGAAGTATATCAAACGAGTTCATTGAGAAGTAGCTGCTTACTCCTAGAATAGTGCCTGAAAAAATTACTAACGTTGCCGTAAAGATTTGTGCGAACTTCCCTCCTTTCATTTCCCGGGCTATTAAACCGGATACAAGTACTATGGCAGAACCCGATAAATATGAAAAGATTCTTATTCCGAAAATCGTGTCTCCAAAGATTGCTCTTGACAGTGCCAGGAACAAAGGGGAGAGCGGCTGCATGTCCACATAACCCCAATCAAGATGTTTTGAAATTTCTATATAATAATATTCATCTCTAAACAATCCATAGTTCCCTGAGAAAATTATGAGCAAAACTAATTTGAAAAGAGAGAGATAAATAAGAATTGCATTGGTTGAGATGAATTTTTTGTTCATGATATCTGCTCTCAATTTTTTTCCTTAGGCTTTTAGTGAATGAAAGTTTGTCAGATATGTAATTCTGATTTAATAAGCAATGTGTGATATTATTATTCTCTTTTTTCTCGCATCATTAAACATCTATTAAGTGCTGCTTGAAAAAAAGTATTTCTACAATCACGGCTGTTCAAATTCTATAAACGGTGATTTCCATGTAACCGGATCGCCGTATAATTTATATTTGTAATTCACCACTTCCAATTTTGCAGGTACGATTTTAATTAGGACAAGAACATTCTGCCAATCAGGAACAGATTGTTCCCAATATTCTCTTTTTTTCTCTGCCAGGATATCCCTATCATCAATTATCTCCGCTTTCCCGTTAAGCGCTGCATAACCGGCAGCTTTTACATGGTCAGCATAGTACACGCAGACATTCGGATTGTTCTGAATTTCCCGAACTTTACGGCTTATTCTATTGGTAGCAAACCAAACAATCAGATCATCTCCTAGCGGATAAGGATTCATTGTCCTTACATTAGGCATACCTAAGGAATCAACAGTGATAAGTGCACAGTAAGGCTGCATGCTCATTATCTCACGGGCAGCTGCAATTACTGAATCGCGGTTTAATAATTGTTCGTTTTTATTTTGTGCATTAACAGATGAAATTAATACGAATGATGCAAGTATCAATAATAATTTTGAATTGATTATTCTGAAAAAGAGTTTCATTATTTCTCCTTAAGTATTTTAATAAATGTTTTTTGTTAGTAAAAATAGCTTAAATCCCGCGGTTCCCTGTTTATTTTAAATGATAGGAATAAATCTTGCTTCCTATTATGCAATAGATAGCATTTGAATCAAAAGTTTCTTCGCCGAATGTTATTGTTTTTTTGAAATTATTTTTGTCCTGCGGGGGCTTATGTTTACAATGAATGTCGGCAGAATTAAGATTGTCATTGAACACTTTAAATTCGGGCGGGTTACCAGGCCCCCCCATTGATGTCATATAAATGTTCCCGAAAGTGTCTCTTGCGAAGTACTGACCCATTCTTGTAGAATATGTCTTCGCATTTTTATAAAAATCCTCGGCGGCAATAGGTACTATATAGGCATTATTCCCGCCGCAGTCTCCGATATAAAGGTATTGCTCATCGCTGCTGAATTCTATTCCAACCGCCCAGCGAATTGGTGTCGGAAATT
>JBLNGL010000023.1:0-6898 GCA_050264735.1 Ignavibacteria bacterium
CAGGAGTAAGTCCTATAATATTTACAGCGGAATCTGATGATATTACCAACCCTGATGATTTGGTGCTGCCGGCTTCTAATTTATGGGGCGGTGTAATTCTGCTTGGAAGAGCACAAATAAATACAGCCGCCGGTGTCGGGAACATTGAAGGCTTGCCGGTTAGTGAAAAATCCCAATATGGCGGAGAAGATGATTGGGATAATTCCGGAGTAATGAAATACGTATCAATTCGCCATGGCGGCACCGATATTGGCGAAGGAAACGAAATCAATGGGCTTACGATGGGCGCTATAGGACGTGGGACTACAATTGACCATATCGAAGTTTTTCAAAACAATGATGATGGCTTTGAATGGTTTGGCGGTACTGTTAATTGTAAATATTTAGTTTCCTCCTTTAACGGGGATGATGGTTTTGATCATGATGAAGGCATAAGAGGTACAAATCAATTTTTATTTGAAATCCAGGATGCAAATTTTGGAAATCACTTTGGTGAGCATGATGGCGGTACCGATCCTGAAGACGGCTTGCCTTTTGCATTTCCTCAAACCTTTAATGCTACATTATTAGGTTCAGGCATGAATTCGGAAAATCCGGATAACAGCTATTCATTCTTGCTTCGCGATTTTTGGGGCGGATCATATAAGAACTGTATATTCGGTGATTATGCAGGTGGTGCAGTAAACGTCGAAGACCTTGCATCAGGAAATGACAGCCGTATTAGAATGGAAAATGGTCAGATTGTATTCAATAATAATATATGGTTTAATTATGCGGACGGAAGTACATTTCCGGAATTAGTAAGAGCGCAGCCGGGCTCAGACTCAGCATTTGTATCGGATTACTTATCCGCCGCAGATAATAATAATATAATTGAAGATCCATCGTTAGCCGGAATATCACGTTTAAGAGATGGGGGTCTTGATCCTCGTCCTGCTTCTGCAAGTCCGGCTTACCAAAATCTTGCAGATTATATTGTTACCGGCATCAGGGAAACTGCTAACTCCAAAGTTGTTCCGAATAAATATGTATTATCTCAAAACTACCCGAATCCATTTAATCCAAGTACAACAATACACTTTGGCTTGCCTGAAGCAGGTCATGTTAAATTAATAGTCTACAATATACTTGGGCAGGCAGTGACAACATTAATTAACGGATTTAGAAATTCGGGTACTTACAATGTAACCTGGAATGCCTCAAATTTGACAAGCGGTATTTACTTCTACAGGATTGAATCCGGTAATTTTGTATCCGTAAAGAAAATGACCCTTTTGAAATAATGGTAAAGATGACATCTTTTTAAAAAGATGTCATCTTTATGACTAGATTCATCATAAATCGTAAATCAATTTTTCTCTCTCTGTTCTATCCTTCGACTAAGGGCGCCGACCGGCGTCCTTTTTCTTGAGAAGATAAAAAAATGGAAAATTAGAATTTGATTCCGGCAGCATCAAAAGGCAGACATGAATTCAATTATGTGAACTGCAATAGACTATAAATAAAATCCTTGATATATTTTGAATGGCAAATCAATTCCAATACTTGGGCTAAAATTTCTTCAATTTCGAATAATTTCTTAATTCTTAACAATTTCTTAACATTCGCCTTTTAGATGATTTGATAGGAACTAATTTATATTTACATGATAAATTCTTTCCGAAAGCTTAAATTTTTGTTCAATAAAATATCCTGAAAGGTTTAAACCATGAAAAAAGGAATAAGTCTATCCGATCTTATAATGCTGCTTCTGGCTTCTTCAATTATTTTTTTGGGATGCAGGAAAAAAACAGAAGCTGAAAAAGTTGTTATTACTGTAAAAGGATCGGACACAATGGTTAATTTATCTCAAAGATGGGCGGAAATCTACATGCAGGAAAATCCGAATATTTCGGTCCAGGTAACCGGGGGCGGTTCCGGGACGGGTATTGCCGCTCTGCTGAACGGCACTACGGATATTGCTAACTCAAGCCGCGACATTAAAGATGTAGAAATGGAGAAGGCAAAAAGCCTCGGGATAAATCCGCAGCAGTATAAAGTAGCTCTGGATGGTCTTGCCGTTATAGTTAGTCCTGATAATCAAGTAGGTACGCTATCAATATCCCAGCTAAGCGATATTTTTACGGGAAAGATAACCAATTGGAAAGATGTGGGAGGGACAAACCTGCCGATAGTTTTGTACGGGAGAGAAAACAGCAGCGGAACTTATGAATTTTTTAAAGAGCATGTGCTTGGTAAAGACAAAAGCGGAAAACAAAATGATTATGCCTCATCTACACAGGTACTGCAGGGGACTGCCGCTTTGGGCGAAGCAGTAGCGAAAGACATTAAAGGGATCGGATACGGAGGAGTAGGTTACTTTGCTCAAAGAAATGATGTAAAAATTCTTTCTGTGAAAGAAAATAAAGACTCCGAAGCATATTCACCTGTCACAGACGGTAAAGTTTTATATGAATTAATTTGGAACAAAAAATACCCTATATCCCGTTATTTATATTGTTATGCAAACAGCAATATTAAAAAGGAAGCAAAATCATTTCTGGATTTTATTATTTCTTCTGAAGGGCAAAATCTTGTAAGAGAAATGGAGTATATCCCGCTTCCGGAAAAAACCGAGATCTCTTCCAAATAAAAATTATTCGGAATTAAATATAACTGAAAATATAAGGTCTGTTTAGGTTTAAGTTTCCAGCACTATATACTTTTTCTAATGCTTCCGGGAACTATGATTTATTTAAGCGGAAGTTTTCCTGAAAATAAGTATTACCTGCACAAATAAGATCTAATGAATGCTGAAATAATAAAAAAGAATAGTAACTCTTTAGCCGGTGGAAAAATAATCCTGGAGTCTCCGTTTGCAAAAAAAATAGCAAAGGGTACCAGGATAAAAGAAACCTTAATCAAATATTTCTTTGCGGTTAACGGTGTGATGGCTTTGGTTTTCATTATTCTTATTTTCATTTTCTTATTTAAGGAAGGATTTAAAGCATTAGAACATATCGGACTTCTGGAGTTTATCTTCCGTACTCAAGAGCAGACTGACGGCACACTTCAGAAAATTTATGAATGGTACCCGACTTCAACGGAACCGAGATATTCTTTAATTCCTTTAATTACCGGTACTTTAGTTATCTCGCTGCCGGCGACTATTATCTCTACAATTTTCGGAGTATCTGCCGGAATTTATTTATCGGAAGTCGCAAATCCGAAAGCTAAAGAATTTTTAAAACCGGTTATAGAATTGTTTGCCGGTATTCCTACCGTAGTGCTGGGATTCATTATGCTGGTGGTTGGAGCAACATTTTTTAATGATTTATTAAATCCTGCAAACAGGTTAAATGCTTTTATTGCGGCGCTTGGATTATCTTTTGTCATAGTGCCTGTCATTGCATCATTAACGGAAGACGCCCTGCATTCAATTCCTGATGAGTTAAGAATGGCTGCGTACGGATTGGGAGCAACAAAATGGCAGACAATCAGCAGGGTAATAATGCCTGCAGCCTTCAGCGGCGTATCTGCAAGCATTATACTTGGTTTTGGAAGAGCAATCGGTGAAACAATGATTGTTCTTATGGCTTCGGGAAATGCTGCAAATCTTACCTTTAATGTTTTTAAAAGTGTAAGGACTATGACTGCGACCATCGCCGCTGAAATGGGTGAAGTTTCTCACGGTTCAGATCACTATTATGCTTTGTTCTTTATCGGTATTGTACTCTTTACATTAACGTTTATTCTTAATTTAATTGCAGAGATTATCATAAATAAAATGAGAAAGAAGAACAGGTTTTAGATTGGATGCCGGATTCTGGATTTTTGTAGGACGAAGCGATAGCTTCGTCTACTGCTATAATCTCTGTGGTTCTCTGTGTATTCTCTGAGTCTCTCCGTGTAACTGATTTTGTTAATAGTTACACAGAGTTCCACTGAGAAGACATGGAGATCCGCAGAGAAATTTCAAATATCTTTGGCTGGATGCTGGATGTTTGCGGTTTTTTTCACACCATCTCCCCCCTTTGCCCGCTTCGACGAGCGAAGCGAGGCGAGTCAAAAGGTGGGAACGGAAGGGGGGTTTCTTAAAGAGTACCGGATAATAGATGCCGGATACTGGATATGCACGGTTCAAGAAAATTTTAATTTAAATTCATAATGATATAATCAGCGATGATAGAATTTTTAGGTAAGACAAGAGATATAAAAGGATTTATATTTATTAATCTTTCAAGATTTCTGTTCTTTTTTCTGATCTTCATATTATTTCTTTTATTATTTAAGATTGTTGTTGAAGGGCTGCCTGTTTTAAGCTGGGAATTCCTTTCGGAATCCCCTGAAAACAACATGACCGAAGGAGGAATCTGGCCGGCAATTTTCGGAACTGTTGCCGTAACATTTATAATGATTCTGTTTGCCGTTCCGCTTGGAGTAAGTGCCGCAATTTACCTGAATGAATATTCTAAGGATACTTTTTTTACGCGGATTATAAGGACGGCAGTAAACAACCTCGCCGGTGTTCCTTCAATTGTTTTCGGCTTGTTCGGACTAGGATTTTTTATCCTTTTTGTCGGGAGGAATATTGACGCTGTACTGGCAACAGGATTATTATTCGGGCAGCCTTCATTACTGTGGGCATCTTCTACTCTGGCTATCCTTGTGCTGCCTATTATCATAGTCTCTACATCCGAAGCTCTTAATTCGGTTCCTAAAACCCACAGGGATGCTGCTTATGGTTTGGGAGCCACTAAATGGCAGACAATTAGAAATGTTGTTCTCCCCCAGGCAAGACCCGGGATTTTAACCGGCGTTATATTGGCAGTAAGCAGAGGTGCCGGAGAGACAGCACCGATTCTTTTTTTAGGTGCGGCATTTTTCCTCCCGAACCTTCCCGTTGTCGATATTTGTATCGGCGGTTACTGTATTCCGATGATTAATCCGGCTCAGCAGTTCATGTATTTGGCTTACCATATTTTTATCCTGGCAACTCAGTCTGCTAACCCGACCAAAACATTGCCGATACAGTATGGTGCAACCTTAATTTTAATTGCATTAACATTTCTGCTGAATATAACCGCCATAATTTTCAGGTACCGGTTCCGTAAAGCGATCGGGAGAAATTAAAAAAAATATTATTAAGCAAGAAGATTATAAATGAAGGAAGTTAAAATATCCGTAAAAGATTTAAGTCTTTTCTATTCTGAAAAGCAGGCATTGAAAAATATCACCTTGGATATTCCTGCAAATAGAGTAACTGCTTTTATAGGTCCATCCGGATGCGGAAAATCGACGTTCCTCAGGGTCTTAAACAGGATGAATGATTTAATTGATAATGTTACACTTACGGGCGAAGTTTTAATTGACGGGATTAATATTTATGAAAAGAATTTAGACGTGGTAAATCTTAGAAAAAGAATCGGGATGGTCTTCCAGAAATCAAATCTTTTCCCCAAAACTGTTTATGAAAATTTAGTCTTTGGAGTAAAATTAAACGGGGCTAAGGATAAAAAAGCACTGGATGAAATAGCCGAGCGTACACTCCGCCAGGCAGCGCTTTGGGATGAAGTAAAAGACAGAATGAACGATCATGCTTTAAGTTTATCCGGGGGACAGCAGCAGAGGTTATGCATTGCCCGTGCGCTTGCCGTAGAACCGGAAATCATTTTGATGGATGAGCCGGCCAGTGCTCTTGATCCAATCTCTACTGCAAAGATTGAGGAGCTGCTGCATAGCCTGAAGGCGGAATATACAATTGTAATAGTCACGCATAATATGCAGCAGGCTGCTAGGGTAAGCGACCAGACCGCCTTCTTTTATCTCGGTGAATTAATTGAGTACGATAAGACTACCAGAATATTTACTAATCCTTCCAAGAAGCAGACTGAGGATTATGTTACCGGAAGATTCGGCTGATGAATCAATCACTAAAAATAGCTTTAATTTAAAGCGTGCCTTTATGATATATATCTATTTAATGTAAAAGGAACCGGTTAAAACTATGGAAAGACAATTTGACTTTGAGCTTGAAAAACTCCGCGACAGAATATTAAAAATGTCGAGCCTTGTAGATGAACAGGTGGAATTGGCAATTAAAACTGTTGAGGAAGAAAACCATGAATATGCGGCTTTGGTGCTCAAAAGGGAAGAACGGGTTGATAAATATGATGTAAAGATTGAAAAAATCTGCCAGCGGATTATTGCACTTTCACAGCCGGTTGCAATGGATTTACGGCTGATCGTTTCGGCAATTACCATAGATACAAACCTTGAAAGAATCGGTGATATAGCAGTTAATATATCCCAGAATTTCCTGTTGATGAAAGGAAAGCCGTCCTTTATTGATAGAAGCAGGTTTTTCGAAATGGCAAAAATCGTCAGGGAGATGTTAAAGAATGCGATAGATTCATTCATTTACAATGATCCCAAGCTTGCGCAAAGGGTTATACAGACAGATAAAGTTCTTGATAACTTCAACAAAGAAAATCATAAGATCTTAATTGATATAATGAAAGAGGATTCATCTAATATTGATGCTGCCGTTGCCTTGCTGGTAATTTGCCGTCAGATAGAAAGGATAGGCGATCATGCGGCAAATATAGCGGAAGATGTCTTTTTTATTGTGGAGGCACAGATGATTAAACATAAATATGAGAAATTTCTGTTCCCGGAAGAAACCGAAGATGAAGAAGAAGTCTAATAAGAATAAAGGCCTGAATTTTAATTTAGAATAAAAATAGTTACTAACAAAAATTTCTTAATTAATCAGGCATTAAAAATAATATTTATGAAAAAAAAGATTTTACTTGTCGATGATGAACCGGATATTATAGAATTCATGCAGTACAATCTTATAAAGGAAGGTTTTGACGTTATTACGGCTTATGACGGTTATGAGGCATTAAAAAAGATG
>JBLNGL010000024.1:0-3301 GCA_050264735.1 Ignavibacteria bacterium
ATTAAACGGATTAGGATAATTCTGATAAAGTTTGAATTGTTTGGGCAGTAATAGTCCAGAATCATCTTTTAATCCTGTTATAGGTTCCGGAAATAAATTTCGTCCCGGTCCCCCGAAGGCTCCCATATCATTCCTTACGGTACCTATTGAAGGAATTTCTGCAATTCCGGGATTGCTTGAATCTTCCGGATCATTATAAATTGAATTCGAATCACCGGCATCTATACACGGGGAAAGTTCTATGTTCAGCATAAAGTTCAAGGAATCAATTATCGGATCGGAATTTATGTTTCCATTCCCGATCCAGCCTCCTTCAACATCGCTGTATGAAACCGATGCTGTTGCGCCGGAACGGGCGGATATCTGGGGGGATGTATTTGCAGTATTATCAAATATTATATTATTTCTTATCGTTGCCGCTGTGGAATTGTATAATAATATTCCTCCTCCGTCTGAAACGGAATGATTATAGACAATAGTATTATTTTCTATTATTCTTAATCCTCCATGGGATTTATTTAGCCATATGCCTCCGCCGCCGTAATCTTCGCCCCCGCTGTTCCCGGCAATAATATTATTTTTAACTATGGCATTGCACCAGTTAAGAACAATTCCAGCACCGTATCTTCCTTTATTATCTTTAATAATATTATTAAGAATTTTCGGATTACCGTCGCCGCTCCGGATTCCACCTCCGCCTGCACTAGCCAAACCCGTTTTATTAATTGCTTCATTATTGATAATAATATTGTTCTGAATTACAGGAGATGAAAAAGCAGTAAAAATTCCGCCTCCTTCGCAGTACGTGCCCGGGCTGTGTTCATCTTTCCAGGATGTACCTTTGCCTCCGGTTATTGTAAAACCCTGTACAATGGTTGTTGAATCTTCTCCATCAATAATAAGTATACAGCTGGCAGTATCCGCATCCGCAGGCTGACTTCCGTTTATAATGGTAGAGGTTATAAAGCTCAAATCACCTGTTTCATAATATCTGCTGGTGAGTACAATATTTTTTCCGCGGAAAAATAAATTTTCATAATATGTTCCTGAATCTACTAATACCGTATCTCCGTCTGATGAAGCATCAATTCCAGCCTGAATTGAAGGCTGATCCTGAGGAACTTTAATAATTCTGCTGTAAGAGATAAATGAAGAAAATAATAATGCTGCAGTTAAAAAAATTGAAAATTTCATTTCACTTCCCTTGAATTCTCCAATAAATATTTGATTTAAAAATAATTCTATATAAAAGAAAAGTCGTCCGGGTGCGCGCGATAGGATTATTTTTTAGGAATTTATTGAGCTAAACTATTTTGCTTTTTAAATTCGGTGGGATTTTGCCCGGTATGATCTTTAAAAACTTTGTAAAAAGTGGATTTTGAATTGAATCCTGCCTCATAAAGTACTTCCAAAATTGTCTTCTTGTTATTTTCAGAATCGGACAAATATTTGATTGATTCCTTGATCCGGTATGAATTTATAAAATCATAGAAATTTTTATTCAAGGAGTCGTTTATAACCTGAGACAAATTTCTTAAAGGAATATCAAGATTTTGAGAAAGATCATTTATTGTAACAGCCGGGTTTAAATAAGGCTTCTTTTTTTCCATAAAAGAAAGCAGCTTATTTAAGATATCGGCATTTTCTTCCTTTGTTAATTTGGATTTTTCATATTTAGGCTTATTTTCAGTTTCCTCCGAAAAATGAAAGAATTCAGGTCTTTTTAAACCCTCATAAAAAATCAGAACTGCAAAAATAAAATTTGTTAAAAGCGATATAATCACGATATAAGCATGTAATTCTGAAGGCAGGACAAATAATCTCCTTAACAAGAAATTAGTGAAATCTGCAATCCACATAAAGAAAAATCCATACAATACTATTGAGAGCCAATATAAATTCAGCTTTTCAACTGTTGAATAATAATTTTTTATCCGTTTCCTGTATCGGTTTACTTCTATTAGAGAAAAGACCATATAAAACAATACCTGAATATTTAGAATTGAATCAAAGACTGAACGTTCCGTGTGGTACCAGAATTTTTCAGGATCTCCGAAAATTATAAATCTGAAAAAAATATATAAAACAGCACAGACGAAAGGAATAAAATGAATAAACTCTTTTCTGTTTATCCAGTTAATCGCACCTACGGTTGATTTAGTATAAAGAAGGATAACCGGTCCGAACAAAAATCCGGACGAATGAAGAAAATAAAAAATTGAAACTACATGCAGTGCATAAGGCTTGAAATTTGAAATGACTAAAAAGGCTGCAAGGTAGACTGCATTGATAATCAGGAAAATAAAAAGAAGCTGCCGGTTCAGCTTTTTTTCCTTCAGGGTAAGAATAAATGCGGAGAAAATAATTAATAAGAGGGCTGTAACAATCGCAATTATTTGGCTGATTTGAAAAAGCATGATTTGTTATTTGATTTGAATCCGCTAATTCAAGAAAATTTCCGAGATAAAAGTTCTTAAAATTGCGGAAAATCTTACTTCATTTCATCATACAATTTTCTGAATCTTTTCACATCCTCCCAGCAGTCTTTTTTAAGATTAGGATTTCTCAGCAATGCCGCTGGGTGATAAGTTACCATCACTTTCGAACCTTCAAATTCGAATAATTTTCCTCTTAAATTCCCCATAGATTCTTTTTTCCTTAATAAAGCCTGAGCAGCAGTTAAGCCGAGGCATAAAATTAGTTTCGGCTTGATCAGCTCTATTTGTTTTAGCAAATAAGGCATGCACATTTCCATTTCCTGGGGAAGCGGGGTCCTGTTTCCCGGAGGACGGCTTTTTAAAACATTTGCGATATAGACTTCTTCCCGGGAAAATTTTATTGCCTTCAAAATATCCGTCAGCAGCTGACCGGCTCTGCCGACAAATGGTTTCCCCTGTTTATCTTCCTCGGCACCCGGACCTTCGCCGATACACATAATCTCAGCTTTCGGATTGCCGGTTCCAAAAACAAAATTTGTTCTGCCTTCGTGCAGCGGACATTTATTGCAATTATTAATTAAAGATTCCAGCTGATTAAGCGTCGACGCCTTCTTCCAAATTTCTTTTTCATCTTCAAATAATGTTTCGGCTTCTTCAGTTACTTTCTTCTGCTTTATTAATTCGATTTCAACTATTTCTTTTTTTTCATATATCTTTTTTTCAGTAGAATTAGTTTTCTCTAAAGATTCAGAAAATAGATCATCTCCAAAAATTTCCTTTTGATCGGTTAATGCTTCAGTAATTTGTTTTTTAAGTTCTTTTTTCATTATAGATTAAACTTTGTAATTAAATTTAATGAAAGT
>JBLNGL010000025.1:0-6385 GCA_050264735.1 Ignavibacteria bacterium
AGCATCGTAACTATCCTGGTAATAACGGTCTTTAAAAAGAGTTTTCAAATTTTCTTTTTCTTCTTCAAACGAAGGATATTTTTTCTTATCCGTAACCTTAATAATGTGGTACCCGAAGTTAGTTTTGATTACACTTGATACTTCGCCGGAATCCAGACTGAATGCCGCTTCATCAAATTCTTTCACCATTCTCCTTCTTTCGAAGTAATCCAGGTCGCCGCCCTTCTGTTTACTGCCGGGATCTTCGGAATACAACTGAGCAAGTTTTCCGAAATCTTCTCCCATTTTTATTTTCTGCATAACAGAATCGATCTTAATTTTTGCCTGAATAGTATCAATTTGGCTGCTGTCATTCCGGAAATCTACCAGAATGTGACTTGCACGGACCATAGGAACGCGTTCCCTTTTCTCGGTTACCTTTACTAGATGCAAGCCGAATCTGGTTTTAACCACTTCAGGATAAACCTGGCCGGCAGGAGTTTTATATGCTGCTGTTTCAAATTCTACAGGTACCTGTCCGGCAGTGATATAATATATATCTCCGCCGTAAGGCATGGAGTAACTATCGGTTGAATACCTTTTCACCATAACTTCGAAACTGCTTCCGTTCTTAATGCTGTCCAATACAGCCTGGGCTAAGGATCTTATTGAATCTTCGTTCTGCAAAGTAGGTCTGAACATTATATGGCTGGCTCTCACCTCATATTTCCTTTTATCATATAAATCCTTTATCCCAGGATCAACTATGTTTTTCTCAATAAAATAAGTAACTCCGATTCTTCTTTTATAATCCAGTAATTCCGACTGGAGCTCGGGATTTTGATCATAGCCTTTAACTAATGCATTACGCAGCTTCATTCTAAAATTAACATACAGGTCCAGGAAATTTTTTAGTTTGGATATGCTGTCTTCCTTCGCCTTCTCGTATCCTCCGGAATTTTTGGAATAAGCATCTTCAAATTCTTTCATTTTAACTTTATTGTCCCCGAATTCTGCAAGAACTATATCCGAATTCTTGGGAGAGCATGAGAAGAATAAAATACCGATCAAAAATAACAACAGAATTTTTAGTCCATTAAGGTACATTTAAGAGGTCTCCATTTTTTGTTTTTTCTATTTTAGCTGACAATTTTATCTAATGGATGCTTGAAAATCAAGGTAAATTAAGTATTATCAAGTACTATTAGCAAAAGATTTTCTTTTTCACTTAGTTTCAAGAACAATTCTTTTTACCGGATGGAGGATTAAAAAAATGATACTATTTAACCCTTGTACCATTCATTACCGATCCATCTACACTAAGCACATCGAGGCTCCCATCAATCTTCTGAACTGCCAATATCATTCCCTGCGAATCCAACCCCATCAATTTCGCAGGTTTTAAATTAGCAACTATTACTATCTTTTTCCCCAGAATTTGTTCAGGGGAATAACTTTTTGCTATTCCTGCAATAACCTGTCTTTCCCCGTTATCGAGCTTAACCCTGAGCTTTAAAAGCTTATCGCTTTTTTCGATTTTTTCAGCCGATATTACTTCAGCTGTTTTTAATTCCACCTTATAAAAATCTTCAATTGATATAAATTTATTTAAATTGCTTTCATCAGGTTTTTCTTTTTCTCCGATGCCGTTCAATTTTTCCATTTGCTTATTTATCGTCTCGTCTTCTATTTTTTGAAAAAGAATTTCCGGGCTGTTAAGCTTATGACCTTCGGTTACATTGTTTTTGCCGCATTCATCCCAGGCGGTTATTTCTGCATTAAGCATTTTAAAAATCTTTTCCGATGAAAACGGAAGGACGGGAGAAAGTAATTCTCCCAATGTATATATTGCATTCACACAGATGTTCAATGCAGTACCGCATTTTTCCTTATCTTTTTTTACAGTGCTCCAGGGTTCCGAATCGTTAAAATATTTGTTGCACGCTCTTGCCAGATTCACAATGTCCTGGACACCGTCTTTTATTTTATAATTCTCAAAATATTTTGAAATTTTCTCAGGATAACCTTGAAGTGCTTCGATCATTGCTGAATCCAGGCTGTTCAATTTTTGTCTTCCAGGCACTTTCCCTTCAAAATGCTTATGAATAAACGTTAAAGTTCTATTAATAAAATTCCCCACGATATCGGCAAGTTCATTATTATTCCTTGCCTGGAACTCCTTCCAATAAAAATCGGTATCCCGTGACTCGGGTAAATTTGCAGCGAGGGCATATCTCAGCGGATCGGGAGGAAAAAGATCCAGAAAATCAGCCACATCTATTCCCCAACTCCTGCTCTTTGTAAATTTTTTCCCTTCAAAATTTAAAAATTCATTTGCTGGAACATTCTGCGGAAGAATAAATTTTTCTTTTGAGCCCTCATTCCAGGCCATCAGCATTGCCGGAAAGATTATACAATGAAATACAATATTATCTTTACCGATAAATGCTATGTATTTAGTATCAGGATTCTGCCAGTATTTTTTCCAAAAATCCGGACCATCTTTTTTTGCAGACAGATCTTTAGCGGCAGATATATAACCAAGTACCGCTTCAAACCAGACATAAATTACTTTTCCTTTGGAATTCTCAATAGGAACGGATATTCCCCAATCCAGATCTCTGGTTACTGCCCTATCCTGAAGGCCTTCCTTGAACCAGCCTCTGCAGTATTGAACCACATTTTCCTTCCACCCAAATTTCCTGCTCATTGCTTCTACATACTCTTCAAGTCTTTTCTGGTAATCTCCGAGGGGAAAATACCAATGGGAAGTTTCCTTCAAAACAGGAGTGTCCCCGGTTATTTTACTTTTCGGATTTTTCAGCTCATTCGATTCATATAAGAATCCGCAGTTTTCACATTCATCGCTGCGGGCTTCTTGATAGCCGCAGTTCGGGCACGTGCCTTCAACATAACGGTCGGGCAGAAACATTTTTGCTTTCTCATCATAGAACTGCTGAGTCTTTTTTTCTTTTAAGATTCCCCTATTATAGAATTCAAGGAAAAATGATTTTGAAGTTTCATGATGGACGGGCAGGCTGGTACGGGAATAAATATCAAAGCTCATTCCGAAACGTTCAAAAGCTTTTTTATTTGCTTCATGGTAGCGGTCTATTATAACCTGGGGTTTTACTTTTTCTTTATCAGCAGTAATCGTAATCGGAACCCCATGCTCATCGGAACCGCACAGGAATATTATATCGGCTCCTTTTAAACGCTTATAACGGACATAAATATCCGCCGGTAAATATGCACCGCTTAAATGCCCGAGGTGAATTGGTCCGTTTGCATAAGGGAGTGCGGAAGTAACTATAATTTTTTCAGACAAGTTATATCATTTCGTGAAATTTGAATCTCAAATATAGCGATTTTCCTCTAAGTAATTAAAGAGCTTATTATTGCTATTATATATACCAGGATTATTAAATATTGGTCAGCGTCAGTTCACTAAAATGGACAGCTAAATGGGAAAAACCATCATCTGGTGTTATTATTTTAGGTATGAATTTTTCTTCAATATTGAAGAACAATTCGGGGGTTTTATGAGACCAATTCATTCATTCAAGTTTTTCTTATTCTTAATTCTTATTTCAACTTTTCTTTTAGCAGACTTGTATTCACAAGGGGATCGGTCAGGTAGAAATCCCAATAGGGATAATATAGGAGACCGGAATGATCGGCCGGGGAATAATGACAAAACAAATGGGGATGATGAAAGAAAAGAGCACAAAGGCATTACCATAGATAGGCCTGAGCACCGGGCTCCAGATCCTGTTCCGCCTAAGCGAAATGAACCCCCTGCTTATGATCCTCCTGTTTATGATCCCCCTGTTTATAATCCACCTGTTTATAATCCGCCTATGCAGCAGCCTGAGCCCCCTGTAGTAATAGAGGAACTTCCAATAGTTCTAATCTACAGACCTAAGGAGCCAGAGGAGACATATGATCCGATAAAAACCGGATTAGCTAAATTAGACGACTTAGATTATATAGGAGCTTTAGTGGATTTTAATAATGCTATAGAGGACGATACTTCCAATTACAAACTCTATTATTACCGGGGGCTGGCTTTGTTAAATCTTAAAGATTATATAGAATCGATAAAAGATTTTAATATCTATTTAAAGTATTTCTTTTATGATATGGAAGGATATTTCCAGCGAGGACTGGCAAAATTTTATTTAAGAGAAAAGATTAATGCATTGGAAGATTTTCAGACTGCAGCTGAAATGGGTCATAAAATGTCTGCATTTATCATTAAAAATTTTTACGATTCAATTTAGATGGGAAAAAAGCAGCTGTTGTTTGTGGAATTTTGGCCTGGGGCTTCAAAAAGCCCTTCTTCAATAAAGAAGCTGCAGGCTAGTCATCAAACAACAGCTTAATGAACGAATAAGGTAACTGAATTTTTTACATTGAAACCTTATTGCTGCACACTTTCCACAGTGTAATTTCAGAAATTTCCGGATCATTTAATCTGAAATCCAAGGCTTCTTTAATAAATGAACCTGTAGGGAGCGAAAATAGAACCTGTGCTTTTAGACAGCTCTTCTGACCGCCTGCAGGCAATCCAAGATTTTCATTCATGAAATCATTTATCTTTCCAGATGCTGCATGTTTTTTTTCTGTTTTGGATTTCATATGAATACCATTAAAATTATTAAGTCGTAGAATTTGATTTTCCAATTTTGTTTTTCTGCATTTTTGCAGATTCAATACTTCTTTTGCAACCCTTATGCCAATGGTTATTTATCTTTAGTCACATAAATAGTGTAAAATCAATAAGTTCCGGGACTTTTTCTTCTATAATCTGTTATCTTTCTAAAAAAACGATCCAAAATAGAACAGTTTTTTATCGGCAAATTCCGGCTATTCGCCGAATAATTATTTATAATTTTTCTCTCCTTAGCTAAGTTTGAAACAATAAATTTAAAATGGAGAAAAATATGACCGAAAATAGAACTTCTGCAGGAGGGAGAATCACTCTTGGACTTATTATCATCTTTATCGGAAGTTTATTTTTATTTCATTCCCTTGATTATTTAGATTTTAATGTTGCCAGGATATTCTTTTCGTGGCCTTTTATTATGTTCCTAGTAGGACTGCTGATAATAGTCAATTCTCATAACAAACTATTTGGGTTAATCCTTTTCGCCATCGGGGGCGTTTTTTTACTGCCCCGTATTTTCCCCGATATTGAAATTAACCACGGAGTTATTTTTCCGGTTCTTATAATCCTGCTCGGCGTATACATAATTTCAAAGCACAGAATTACATCGAGGAGCACATCAGGACCTTTTAAAGAATCATACTTTAAAAAAGATACAATTGATGATATCGCGGTATTCGGAGGAGGGACAAAAGTTTTTTCCTCGGATAATTTTAAAGGCGGCAATATTACATCAATTTTCGGCGGTTCGGAAATAGATTTAACCGGCTGCAAACTCGCCGAAGGTGAAAATATTATTGACGCACTTTTCATTTTCGGCGGTTCGGAAATTTACGTTCCAAAAGACTGGAATGTTATTTCCAGTATGACACCAATCTTCGGCGGATTTTCGAATAAGATAAGACGCGATCCGAATATGGCGATCGATACAAGCAGAACTCTTGTTATAAAAGGTCTCGCTATTTTCGGCGGCGGCGAAGTAAAATCAAAATTCTAAAAGATGATTTCAAATCCCATACTCCAGAATTTCAGGAATTTCAATATTTACTTTCTCTTCTGGATAATTCTATCCCTTATAGATATACTGCTGTTTATTCTTTTCATAAGAATAAGCTTTACAACAGCATTGGCGGATAGTTTAATCTTCAATCTGCTTTTGTGCGGTATGGGATTAAGCTTCTGGTACCCGGCACGTTACATCCCTTTTGAAAAATTTGAGTTATTAAAAATATTCTTTAAGCATGGTTTAGGAGGAATCATAGCTTCGGCAATCTGGCTTACCGTCGGCTTTTATATAATTAAGAGCATCCTGAACGATGATTCGAATTATGAAAAATTTTTCCTGGAGACTCTGCCTTGGCGCATAGTCATCGGGATTTTATTTTATTTTCTGCTGACTTCCTTCTACTATATAGTTATTTATTATACCGGTTTCCAGGAAAGAATACTAGCCGAATCGGAATTGAAAAACCTGGTTACGGCTGCAGAGCTTAAATCCCTGAAGTTTCAGATTAATCCGCATTTTATATTCAACAGCCTTAACTCTATGAGCGCTCTTACAATGATCGATGCGGAAAAAGCAAAAAGCATGATTCTGAAGCTTGCTGATTTCCTCCGGTACACGCTGGCTAATAATGAAAAGCAGCATAATAAATTAAGTGAAGAGCTGAAAAATCTGCGGCTTTACCTGGATATCGAGAAGATCAGGTTTGAAGATAAATTTGATTTCATTGAAGA
>JBLNGL010000026.1:0-2986 GCA_050264735.1 Ignavibacteria bacterium
CTCGTTTTTAAAAACATCTATTGCCGCCCCAATCTTAAACGTTAACGGAATAGGAAATTCACCGGTTTTCAATGAAGCAAGTATTTGATCATTATTCCCGTTATCTCCAATATTCATATCATGTAGTACATCGAGATCTTTGCCTGACATCCGCATATCCGGACCAAAATTTGTAATTGCGGCACCAAGCCGTATTCCGGCAAAATCAGAAATGAACAATGTACCCACATCAAAAGCCACGGCATCGGCGGAAGAGTTCCATATAGTTTCTCTTACATATTTAACTGTCCCGCCGATTGAGAATCTGTCGGTAATGTTATAAGCATATGAAAGACCTATGGCCAGGTCGCTGGGAGAAAACATTTCACCTGTTCCCTCCTGCGCATTATTGGTAGTTACTTCAATTTCCCCGTAGTTGAGATAATTAATACTTAAACCTACAGAACCTGCACCTCCGAGTTCCACATATGCTCCTGTCCAGTTAAATTTTATATCGGCAAACCACTCGGTATGAGCAAACATCGCCCCATTTCCATTAATTCTCGAAATTCCTGCCGGATTCCAGAACAAAGCGCTTGCATCATCTGCTGTTGCTATAAATGCTCCTCCCATTGATACTGCTTTCGGGCCAATTCCCAGTGTCAGAAATGTAGCGGCAGCAGAACCTACTTTTGTCTGTCCAAAAGATGGAGCTATAAGAAGGAGGAATAAATACGCTATGATCTTTTTCATTGATTTTCTGTTATTTTATAAGAGCAATTTTCCCTGTTTTATTTCCAACACCCGGAACCTCAACGACATAAACATAGACTCCAAAAGAAACATCAAGATTTTCATCGGTACGCAGATTCCATGCAACATCTCCTTCAAATACATCATTATTTGCAAGAGTTTTAATTAACTCACCTCTTACCGTAAAAATTGAAATTTTTGCTCCTGTCGGGACATGAGTAAACCTGATTTTTCTTTCGCCCCGCCCGCTGTTCTGGCCGGGCAGCAGTCTTGCTTCCTGGTCATGAGTAACAACGTAAGGATTCGGAACTACTTTAATTTGACTAAGATTATCTTTGATTTCCTTTGCGTCAGTAACCGGCCCGCTTACGGTAAACCAAAGCGTATCGGTTGATTGGAAAGGTTTAAATGTACTGATTGTATAAGTGCCGGCGGATTCAATAGGAGCATTTCTTTGATTGTATTTAAATGTGAGCTGCCAGGTTCTGTAGTTATTATTTTCGATTTTTTCGTTAAAGAAAATCAGGTGAGAAGTAAACAGACTGCTGGAGTTGTCAAATATATATGCAAAATCGATATACTCGTTTGTAATTAAATTTCTGATTTTAAATGAAACCGGAACCGGTTCTATACCCAATTCTTCATCTTCAATTGAATTTCCGACTACATGATCATAAAATTCCACAATATAATCGTTAGGCATAGCTGTTCCTTTGTAAATATCGTATTCAAAAGGAACAAAAGATTTTTGATCGGGACCCTGCGTTCCGTGGAAAAATGATTTACTCGTATCCCAGCTGGTTGCACTGTTAAATAACTGAAGCCTTATTCCCTCAACAATCGGAGTTTCACCTACAAATATTTCGGAACGGTCGATCAGTGTATCACCTGTTGAACTCTTGAGAAGAGACCAGTTCTTTGTTTCCCCCGTAACAATAGAATCTTCAAAAACTATATAGTATTTTTCTCCATCTTTAATTGCGCTGTCATCAATAACTGATACTTCAGCATTGCCTGTCCCCAGGTTCCCTTCCGCATAGGAAATTAAAGAGGCTTCCGCAGATCTGTATCCAAGCGGACGAGTGCCGGGAGTGATATAACCGGTATTAATGTCTGTAATTACTTCGCCGTCCGAATCTCTGAAAACATATTTCGAATTCTCAACAGGGAAGAATTCTTTTGAAGGGCTCAAAGGATCTGAACCTTTAACAAGCCCGCTGTTGTAAGCACAAACAGCATAGTAGTAGGTTTGTCCTTTTACGGCTGTTGTATCAATCCACTGGTGCGCGAGCCCTGAATTGCTTCCAAGATAATATGTTGCCCCCTGTGAAAGATTCAGCAAATCGGGAGAGGGATGAAAAAATCCCTGCACTGTATCTTTTATATCAAACTGTGCAATGGGATTATCAAATTTCAGGACCCCAAAGCCGTTTGAGATCTGCCTTGAATCTAAGAACCCGGCATCAGTCGCTCTGAATATTTTATATCCCTGGAAATCATTAACCCTTGTAATCAGGTTGATGCTGTTTTCGCTTCTGGAGCCGTCCCAGTAAAGAAGTACATTACCGTCTTGCTGGGAAATCGAAAGCTTTGGTTTAGGAGGAGGCTGAGAAAATCTGTAGCCTGCATTATAAATCTGCTGAACAATTCTCTTACTGGCAAGAACATCCTCCCTATCCCGGCCGAATATGATTGCCGTTGAGAATCTTTCGGTAGCACCGGGAGGCAGCGGGAAAAATCCTGATGCATAAATAAAATCCCCGTCCATCGGCTGCGGTGGAATTGCATCGAATTTACCGGGAGTCATTCTGAACCATAAATCTTCATCATCACTCATATCAGGTCCGCTTTGCAGCTCAAAGAAGTTAAACGCGGTAAGCCCTATTTGATCAGATTCATCCGGATCCGTTTCCCCGAAGTTCGGTTCTCCCTGATCCGGTCTGCCGTTTCCTTCAGAGCCATCAGCATCTGCTCCGGGATAATCAATCTCATAAGGACCTATTCCGTCAGAACCTACATCATCATATTCAGGATTCCAATTTCCATTCTCATCACCAGACCAGTGCACAATTAATTCAGGCCTGCCGGTTATTAAGGATTTACACCAGGAAGAAATAACACTGC
Source organism: Ignavibacteria bacterium (assembly GCA_050264735.1). Taxonomy (GTDB): domain Bacteria; phylum Bacteroidota; class Ignavibacteria; order Ignavibacteriales; family Ignavibacteriaceae; genus DATKLQ01. Next base: position 2,857 of record JBLNGL010000026.1, read on the forward strand.
CGGCAGCGTTATCTCTTTTTTCATCTATTAAAGGATCGTCAGTGCTTGTTCCGTTAAGTCCTATGCCATTTAAATAATTAATATATTTCAATCCTGTTAATCCGTGACTGTTTCTTTCACGGTAATGTGT